>CAXNIA010000001.1:0-19205 GCA_964202375.1 Candidatus Babeliales bacterium
CTTTTTGGTTGCATATGCATGATTGCTGAGGCAATATCAAAGAGTTTAGAAAAGCAGCGATAGATTATAAAGCTCTGGCTGAAGTTTTTGACGTAGAACAGTTTCACAAAAAAGAAGGGGTTTTGTATTGGACATTCAAGAAAAATCACCAAGAATAAGACATATGTTAGCTACTGATGTTAGCCCTGAGACTCGCAAAGAGATCAAAATATTAGCAGCCAAAAGAAACATGACTATGAGTCTGTGGCTGAATAACGCTATTATTAGAGCGATTAAAGAAGACACAAAATATGATATATAGATAAAGAAGGGGGCTAATGTCCCCCATGTTTTTTTATTTTTTTTAATTATTTCAAGGTCTACTTCTCTTGGTTTTGGAGCTGTATATTTTTTTTTGTTTTTATCTTCTTTTTCTTTTATACCTTTAGATACAAATGATATGAATGCAATATTTAAAGGTGTTAATTTTGATTTTGAAGGATTTAATCTAAAGGCGTCAAAAAGCTTTAACAAATTATTATGTTCTTCTGGATTTTCTTTTGCTAATAAATTAATTCTTACTTTATTGTTTTTGTTATAATCCCATACACTTTTAACACCTTTGGCTACAGCGGCCGCAATGGCGTCAACTTAAGGGAAAAAAACTGTGAAAAACAAGTTTAGAAAGCTATAAATTTAATTTGCTACTTCTTAAAAAAAAGTGAATAGTCTTCACCGAGACAGTGTACCCGGAGATTGTAAAACAATCGTAGGGCTCTAAAAAATGTAAATAAAATTATAAAAAAGTCTTAAGTTGACGCCATTGCGCCAAGAAAGTGTTCTCGGAGATTACGTAGTAATCATAGGGTAATATATTATAATTAAGTAATAGCTGAGTAATTAAGTACTCGCTAAGCACTTACCTGAAATTTATAATTTTGAGCTTATCTTCTGAGTTTCAAAAGAGATCTATACATTATTTATAAAATTGTATATATTACCAATATGATTAAATCTGTTGATGGAAGTATTGAGAAAATCAGTAACTACTCAGCGATATAAAAATATCATGAATTTAAGTTATTATACTGCATGCAGTCACAATCTAAACTTTTTTAATATTTATAATTTCTTATAGTTATCCACGTTTATTGAGTAAGTATGATCTTTGAGGTAGTTCATACATAAATCTTATAAAAATATATACCCAAAGCAAAAATATGAAATCTAAACATAAAAAGTCTAATTATTTTTTAGATAAAGGCATATTTGCAAATCTTAATAGTTTTATGGAACTAGAAAATAGAATTTCAAACTTACCTGAAAAAGAACGAGGTGCTGCATTTGAAGTATTTGCCGAAGCTTATCTTAAAACTCAGTCATTTACTCAAGCTCAAAATGTATGGCCTGATAATGATATACCACAAAAGATACGGCATAAATTAGGATTACCTCCTGCAGATATGGGAATAGATGGTGTTTTTAATACTCATAATGATGAGTATCATGCATATCAAGTAAAATATCGCACTAATAGATTAAGCCTTTCTTGGGATGAACTATCCACATTTATGGGATTAAGTGATAAATCAGATAAGCGAGTTCTTTTTACCAATTCAAATGATATTTCTTCTGTAATGGATGTTCGTGCTAATTTTTATTCCATCAAAGGGAATGATTTAGATAAACTTGATCTTGTAGATTTCCGAGCAATAGAAACTTGGTTAGCATCTGGTAAAGTGAGCCGTGAAAAAAAATCTCCTAGGCCTCATCAAATAGAAGCAATAAATAATATATTAGAAGAATTAAATAAGAAAAATCGTGTTACTGCTGTAATGGCATGTGCTACGGGAAAAACATTAGTAGCGCTTTGGGTTGCTGAAAAAAAAGAATCCAAAACGATTTTAGTTTTATTGCCTTCTCTTGCATTAGTCAGACAAACACTTCATGATTGGGCAAAAGAAAATAGTTGGGATAAATTTAATTATTTATGTGTCTGTTCTGATCTAACAGTAACCAATAGTGAAGATGGAATAATACTAAACCAACATGAATTAGACTTTTCAGTTACTACTCAAAAAGAAGATATTGAAATATATCTTAAAAATCAAATCGTCTTACCTAAAATTATTTTTTCAACATATCAATCATGTCAAATTGTTGCACAAGCAATGCCTCATGAGTTTTCTTTTGATTTAGCAATATTTGATGAAGCACACAAAACAGCATCGCGTGAAGATAGTAATTATGCATTTGCTTTACAAGATAAAAACTTATCCATCAAAAAAAGATTATTTCTTACAGCAACACCAAGGCATTATGATATTAATCAAAAAGATAAAGAAGGTGAGCAACGTCTTGTTTATTCTATGGATGATGAAGAAGCATATGGCAAAATAGCATACAAACTTTCATTCAGGAAAGCTGTACAGCTCGATCTGATTTGTGATTATAAAATAATCATATCAATAATAGATTCTGCAATGATCGATCGAGAATTGATTAAACAAGGTGAAGTTGTAGTTAAAGGTGATGTAATTAAAGCACAAAGAATTGCAAACATATTAGCAATACAAAATGCTGTAGAAAAATATGAAATAAAAAAGATTTTCTCATTTCATAACTCTGTAGCTTCTGCAAAATCATTTACTACCAATACTAATGAAGGTATAGGCGCATATCTTGAAGACTTTACAACTTTTCATATCAATGGTGAAATGCCTACAGGTAAACGAAGTAATCTTTTAAAAGAATTTGAGCAATCTTCAAAATCTATTATTTCTAATGCACGTTGTCTTACTGAAGGTGTAAATGTTCCTGCTGTTGATATGGTTGCTTTTGTATCACCTAAAAAAAGCCAGATCGATATTGTACAAGCAGCTGGTAGAGCTATGCGTAAAGCTGATAATAAGAAATTTGGTTACATTTTTATTCCATTATTTATGCAAATAGCAGAAGATGAAAGCATTGAAGAAGCTATTGATAAAACAAAATTTGATACAGTTTGGGATGTTCTACAAGCAATGCAAGAACAAGATGAAAGCTTAGTAGAAATTATTAGTCAGATGAGAGAAGAGCTTGGAAAAACTCTAGGATATAATGATAATAGATTGCGGGAACGTATAGAAATTTTAGGTCCACAAGTCTATATATCTGAACTTCGTAGAATTATAACTTCTAGAATAATTGATAAGTTAGGCTTAACATGGGATGAAAGATTTGGAGAGCTTCTTAAGTTTAAAGAATTAAATTCGCATTGTAATGTGCCTCTTCGATATCCTGAAAATCCAGCATTGGGAAAATGGATTAGTGCGCAACGAGTAAAATATAAGAAAAAAAGTATTTCGCAAGATCAAATCGATAAGCTTGAGGCTATTGATTTTTGTTGGGACCTATTTGATGAATACTGGGAAATAATGTTTGCTGAATTAAATAAATTTAAAGAATCAAATTCATATTGTAATGTGCCTCTTCGATATCCTGAAAATCCAGCATTGGGATTATGGGTTTGTGCGCAACGAAAAAGATATAAGAAGAAAATTATTTCGCAAGATCAAATCGATAAGCTTGAGGCTATTGATTTTTGTTGGGACCCATTTGATGAAAACTGGCAAGCGATGTTTGCTGAATTAAATAAATTTAAAGAAGCAAATTCACATTGTAATGTGCCTAGAGGATATCCTGACAATCCATCATTGGGATTATGGGTTAGTGCGCAACGACAAAAATATAAGAAGAAAAGTATTTCGCAAGATCAAATCGATAAGCTTGAGGCTATTGATTTTTGTTGGAACCCATTAGATAAAAATTAGGAAGTGATGCTTGCTAATTTAAATAAATTTAGAATTTATGCATGAACTACCTCTATTAAATACCAATATGTAAAATTCATATTTACTCAACTTTAGGTTACAAGAACTAAGCCAAAATATCTAAGAAGTTACTTCTTAAGAAAAGGCGTTTAGTCCCCGCCGGGACCGAGTCCCGAGAGATTACGTAGTAATCGTAGGGCAAATTAAGTAATAGCTGAGTAGAGACCTGAGCAATTAAATTAATTAATTAATGATATTTTAGATTTTTGAGTATTATGGCTTTGAATTTTTTACTACTTAAATTTAGCAAATACTAGGCTAGATTAACTGGAGGAGAGAGTGGGATTCGAACCCACGATTCCGCTCGCACGGAATAACGGTTTTCAAGACCGCCGCATTCGACCGCTCTGCCATCTCTCCAATAAAACAAATTTTAACAAAATCGACTTATAATTGCAAATTATTCTCGATTTTTAAATAATAGACTTCTTGCAAAACCCTACGATTGCATTATATGCAATCTCTCGGGACACTGGCCCAACGGTGCCTATACGTTCTTTTTAAAAAATAATACTAACATGTATCTAATTATTATAAGAAATCGTATTATTCATAGGTTTTAAAAGAGGTCTAATCCAAAAATTAAAATAAAATTTTAGTTACCACATTCTTTAAATAAATTTTTGGTAATTTCTGTCTGCACCTTATGAACAACCATTGGTTTTGGATAATTGTCATATATTAAGGTTTCATATTTATGAATAGCGTCAGCGCTGTAATTCTGCAACTCAGGTACCCATTTTTTGATATACTTACACTCTACGTCAAATTTTTGTTGTTGTAATAAAGGGTTGAAAATTCTAAAATAAGGCGCGGAGTCGCAACCAGTAGATGAAGACCATTGCCAGTTACCATTATTAACTGCTGGGTCATAATCTACTAATTTAGTTGCAAAATATTTTTCACCCCATTGCCAATTTAGATGCAGATCTTTAACTAAAAAAGAGGCTACAATCATTCTAACACGGTTGTGCATATAACCTGTGGTATTTAGTTGGCGCATACCAGCATCTACGATTGGATAACCGGTTTCACCTTTGCACCATTTGTCAAAATCTTTCTGACTGTAGCTCCATTTTAGATCTTGATACTTTTCGTGAAACGGACCTTTGTAGACTTGAGGTTTATTGTAAGCTACTTGAATATAAAAGTCGCGCCAATAAAGTTGTCTGATTATTGTGCTGGCAGGGTCAATTTCATAAAGTTCCCAATAAAGTTGTCTTGGTGAAATAAGCCCAAACTTTAAATATGCCGATAAATGAGTGGTTTTTTCTATATATGGATAGTCTCTGTCCAATTTATAATTGGTCAGATTTTTTAAATTTTTGATAAGTTTGTATAGCTCGTCTCTGGTGCCATGAACATAAAGATGATCATTTTGATAACTAAAAATTTCATCAAATTTGTTTTTACTAACGCATAAAGAGTTGTTTTTAGCTGCTATTTTGTTGCTATCAAAACTATTTTTAGTTTTTTGAACTTCAACTTCTCTGCAGGCATTATAATATGCTGTATAAACACTAAAAGGTTTATTTTGTCCAGTCAGCACGCTGTCTGGTTTATTTAACATCAAATCATCAAAACTGTGGAAACCTAAGTTGTTTTGTTTGCAAAATTTTTCAATTTCTTGATCACGGTTAAGCGAAAACGGTGTGTAATCTTTATTGAAAAAAATAGCTTCTATCTTTTCTTCTGCGCAAGTTTTGGCTATTTGTTCAATTTCACCGTACATGATATTTAATTTGTCAGTACACTGTTCGTTCAAGTCCAGCAGGGCTTCTTTCATGAATTGCATAGCATTTAAACTTCTAAATTCATTTTCTGTCGAAATTTGCTTAGGGTTTAATAAAAAACACAAAAAAACTTTTTCGCTTGATTTTAGAGCTTCATTGAGTCCAGTGTTATCCTCAATGCGTAAATCTCGCCTGAAGATAAAAAGTGATTTTTTATACATGTTTGTTAATTATAATAACCTAATATTTGTTTTGTTTTTTTATTTTATATAAAACAAGTTAGTAAGGCAAAAAATAAAATTTATTTTTTAAAAAATTAATATTAAATTTGGTATTTGGTGCGCCCATTAGGAGTCGAACCTAAAACCTTCAGATCCGTAGTCTGATGCTCTATCCAATTGAGCTATGGGCGCTTATAATTGATGGTGGAGAGAGAGGGATTCGAACCCTCGTGCCCGATTTCTCAGGCTCTTGCTTAGCAGGCAAGCGCTATAGGCCACTCAGCCATCTCTCCTTATTTATTTAATTTTACGTGTTTTTTAAAAAAGATAAAGCTTTTAGTAAAAAAATATTTCTAAAAAAATTATGAAACCTATGATATTAATAGTTAAAGTATCTCCTGGGGCAAAAAAAACAATCCATCAAATATTAATTGACGGAACTGTTAAGCTTTTTTTAAAAGCAATTCCACAAAAGGGTCAAGCAAATAAAGAATTAATAGATTATTTATCTAAATTATTACAAGTTCCAATTTTAGATATAGAAATTATAGGTGGTGCTAATTGTAAAATTAAAAGAATAAAGATATTAAATAAAGAGCCTGATTATATTTATGAAAAATTAGGTATGCTTGGCTTGCAATTAAAAATATAAAATAATCAAAATCTAAGACTAGAGTTTTTTATGCCTTGGTATTTATGGCGTGGGATTTATAATAATAAACAATGTTCAGGCATTACTAAAACTATTAATAAAGATTATTTAGAAAAGCAGCTTGCTAATTTAAATATCAAATTTGTTGATGCTAGTATTATAGTAAATAAAATTAAATTTAATGCTAAAGAAAGATTAAATTTTTACAGTTCGGTATTAATGCTTTTAAATTCTGGGATACCTCTTTTAAATGTTTTTAAAATTTTAATAGCTAGGGCAAAAAGTAAAAAACAAGCGATTGTTCTAAACGCTTTAGTTACAGATTTAGAATTTGGCTTACAAGAAATTTCTCTTTTAGGTGTTATACCTAAAGATGATTATGTTTTTTGGCAGATTGGTTTAGAAAATAATTTAATTAATTTTCTTGAGCAGCTTGTTCTTATCAGTAATATTAATCTTGAGTTCAAGAAAAAAATTATAAAACTTTTAATCATGCCCTTGGTTTCTTTTTTTATTCTATTAATAGTTGTTGTTTTTATGATTTTTTTTGTCGCACCAGAATTGGCACAAATAACAGGTCTTAATTCTTCTGTATTAAATTATTTAGATTTGTTTAAAGATTTAACTATCCTCCCACTCTTTATTTTAAGTTTAATTTTATTTTTTTATGTTATTAAATTTCTTTATAAATTAATAAAATTATGGTTTTTTCCTGAATTACAGATATTATCAGGTCTAAGAATATTTGCTGCTTTATTAAAAAGTGGTTTAAATAGTAGCAAAGCTTTTTATTTTTTAAAAAACATTGAAGCGCATTACTATTGGCAAGAACTTTTTAAATTTCAAGAAAATGGACTAAGTTTTACTCAATCTTTATATGAAGCCAAATGGCATATTTTTGTACCAGAATTGGTTTCTTTGGTAGAGCTTTCTGAATATCATGGTGATCTATGTTTGGCTATAAGCTCTGCTCTAAATTTTTATACCCAAAAAACTATTCATAAAACAGAAATTATAATTAATTTTGTTCAACCATTATTTTTTTTAATAATAGCTTTATTATTAATTTTTGTTTTATCAGAAATTTATTTACCTATTATTGATTCTTCAATTATTTTAATTTAAATAAACTAAAATAATTGAAGAATAGAAAATGGGAGCAGGAGCTCCCATTTAATTTTAATGGTAAAATTAGAAATTACGCATTAATTGTGCCTACATTACCACTTACATTGATAGTATCGCGGTCATCATAGAAACCAGATACTGCTTTTTCATGAGCTTCTGTTGGTGCTGGGCAAGAGTAGTAAACTTCTCTTTGAGCAGGTACAGTTACTAAACGTAATTCTTTACACACTGGTCTTGCAGCTTCGTACACTGTTTTACAGTCTGAATGGCAAGATGTGCATGAACTATCTTTCATACGAGCAAACATAGAACCTGAAACAACTAGGGCTAAAAGTAACATTTTTTTCATTTTTTTTCCTTTTGGTTTTTTTCTTCCAACCACTTTGGTTAGATTATTAATTTGTAGTCATTATTTGATCTACAATGTAATAATACAAATAAGATTAATAATAAATCAAGACCATTTATTAAAGTGCTATTTTTTATTTACTAGAAAGCTTTTATTTAATTATCATTTTATTATTTATCTTGTTAATTTTAAGATTTAATTTGTTTTTGTTTAATTATTTTTGAATTAGTTTTGTTTTTTTTTAAAATTGACCTAATATTAAATTAATAATATCCTGTAGATAGTTAATATAAGCCGGAGTGGCGAAACTGGTAGACGCACGGGACTCAAAATCCCGCGGTGGTAACATTGTGTCGGTTCGAGTCCGACCTCCGGCACCAAATATCAAAAATATGAATAAAAATTGTATATTTTGTAAAATAGCTTCAAAAGAAATTGATTCTGTATTTCTTGATGAATCTAATCTCTCTATTGTTATTAAAGATTTGTATCCCAAATCATCTATTCATGAATTAATTATTCCTAAAAAGCATATCGTTAATATTTTAGATCTTGAGCTGGTAGATAAAGATTTGATTTCAGACCTATTTTTTTTAGCCAAAAAACGTTCAGCTTATTATAACAATTGTGATTTTAAGCTTGTTTTAAATAATGGCATTAGTGCTGGACAATGTATTTTTCATATGCATATTCATTTTTTATCTGGAGTTCAGCTTTAGTTTGTTTTTTTAAATACAAGTCTATTGTTAACTACCTAGGTAACTACTCAGCTATTAATTATCTTTTTTAAAAATATTAAAGTTTTAAATATTAGACTTCTGACAAAACCCTACGATTGCATTATATGCAATCTCCGGGGACACTGACCCGACGGGGCCTATACGTTCTTTTTAAAAAAAATAATACAAACATGTATCTAATTATTATAGGAAAAATCGTATTATTCATAGGTTTCGAAAGATGTCTATTACAATATTGTCCTGCGCTTACTTTGTAAGCTCCGGGGACAAGGGCCCCTGGCGTGGACTATACGCCCTTTTTAAATAAGAATTTTATTAGATAGTGGTCCTAAGCTTATTTATGTAAAATCCTATTTGCTCAATAACTTTAGGTTGTTAACTGGGTTAAGATATACAAGCGATTATTTATTAAGAAAAGCGAATAGGCACCGCCGGGCCAGTGTCCCCGGAGATTACGTAGTAATCGTAGGGCAAAATATATAATTAAATAATAGTTGAGTAGTTACGACTAAAAATAAAAAACATATTTTTCTTATATAGTTGAGCAGTTACAAAACTACTTCTTAAAAAAAGTGAATAGTCCCCGCCGGGACAGTGTCCCCGGAGATTACGTAGTAATCGTAGGGTAAGATATTATAGTTAAATTATAGCTAAGTAGTTACATCTATTGATATTGTCTGCTTAAAATGTTTAGATTTAAAGCAAATAATTTTTAAGGCAAAAAAATGCGTAGACTAATTAAATTTGCTCATCCAACTTATCAGCTTATATTAATGACATTTTCTTTGTTTTTTATTTTTTTTAGTATAAAAAGTAGAATCAAAGATTTTTTTAGCACAGATAAAGTTCCTACTATTGTATATGAGAAAAATATTAATAAAAATATTAAAACAGGGTTTTATGTTAAAAATTTTTTAGAGTTTGATATAGTTGCAAATAAATTTATTTTAGATGGCGTTATTTGGTTTAGGTCTGAGCTTGGTTCAGAAAATTTTCTAGATAAGTTTTCTGTAGGTAAGGGGACACTATTATATAAGAGCGATCCTATAATTGAAACTTTTGAGGATCAAAAAATATATCGCTATGATGTTAAAATAGATTTTCCTGCTAATCTTACCTATAAATATTTTCCCCTGTCAGATCATGTTATATCTTTTGTTGTTTCTAACCCAATTTTATCTGCTCAAGGTTTTAATCTAGAATGTTTAGCTGAAGATTTTAAGATCTCGCCAACATTATATGTAGATGGTTGGCATCTATCTAAAGAAGAAGTTAAGTCAGGCACAGAAAAATTACCAATATTTACTAAAAATACTGGTAATAGCAGGTTAGTTTTTAGTCTTAGTTTTAAGCAGATTAGCAAAAGAACCTTTGTTTTAATTTTATTTCCTTTATTAGTTGGTCTTTTGTTAGCATTTTTAGCTTTTTCAGTAGACATTTTAAGGTTTAGCTCTGTTTTATCGCTTTCAACAGCTTCTATCTCTTCTATTATTGGTTATAGATTTGTTATGGAATCAATGTCTCCTAAAGTATCTTATTTTATGTTTAGTGATGTCTTTTTCTTATTAATACTTTTTTTCACTTGTCTTTCTTTTTTTATTAATATTTTTTATCGAGAACAAATTAGTAATATAATAGATTGGTTAGTTTTATTTCTTTACCTTTCTTTTGTTGGTTCTTGGTATTTATTTTTAACTATCTGGTTCTAATAAGTTATTTTTGGTAAATACTCAGCTACTACTTAATTAGAATGTATTGCCCTACGATTACTACGTAATCTCCGGGTACAGGGGCTCTTACTATTTTTGTTGCTGAGATGAAAATAAAAGATATTTTTCTATAAAATCCATTATTTCTCCATCAAGTATTAATTCAGGTTGAGGAGATTCGTATTGTGTTCGATGATCTTTTACCATTTTATATGGATGCAAGACATAAGATCTTATTTGCGATCCCCATTCAATCTTTTTCTTTTCTATTTTATTTAGTTCTTTTTCCTGTTCTTCTTTTTGTAGTTCAGCTATTTTAGAAATTAGCATTTTCATAGCTACTTCACGATTTTGTATTTGAGATCTTTCATTTTGACATTGAACTACAATGTTTGTAGGTATATGAGTTATTCTTACTGCTGAATCTGTTTTATTAACATGTTGACCACCAGCTCCGCTAGCTCTATATGTATCTATTCTTAGATCTTTTTGATCTATGTTTACTTCAAGTTCTGGTACTTCAGGTGTTACAAATACTCCGGCAAAAGAAGTATGTCTTCTTTTGTTGGCATCAAATGGTGATATTCTCACTAATCTATGTATGCCATGCTCTGCTTTAAATAAGCCATAAGCATATTTACCTTTTATGTATAATGTAACTGCTTTGATTCCAGCTGTTTCACCTGGTTGATAATCTATAATATCTGCGGTTATCTTTTCTCTTTCACAAAATCTTAGATACATTCTTAATAATATGTTTGCCCAGTCTTGAGATTCTGTGCCACCTGCTCCAGAGTTGATGTTAACAAAGCAGGAACTATTATCTTGTTGATCGTTTAAAAGTATCGTGATTTTAAATAAAGATATTTTTTTTTGTAATTGTTTAACTTCGCTAAATATTTTATTTAATTCTTGTTCTTCGTCTTTGAATAAATCAATTATTTCTGTCAGCTCATTATAATTATTAATTATCTCGTCATGCTTTTCTTTAGTTTGTTTAAGATTTTGTATTTTTTTTAAAATTATTGTTTGTTCATTGTTTTGCCAAAAATTTTCTGTATTGCTTATTTCATAAAGTTTTTTTAATTCAACATCTATATTAGAAGACTTCCAATAATTATTAATTATTTCTAGGTCTGGTTTGCAATTATTTAATTGTTCTTTTAGTTCATCGTAAAGCATTTAAGTTTTTCCTGTTATATATACTTGTTATATAGTAGTATTAATATATCAAAATATATAAAAGAGTTATTTTTATGTCAGCTAAAATATATATAGTTTTCGGTGGGTCTGGAGTAGGCAAGACAACTTTGATTAATAAATTAGTAAGTTCAGATTTAAATTTGAATAGAATTGTTACTTATACTAGTAGAAAGCCTAGAGTTAATGAAGTAGCAAATCAAGATTATTTTTTCTTATCTGAATCTGATTTTAAAGATAAAATAGAAAAAAATTTTTTTTTAGAATTTAGTAATGCTTATGGTAATTGGTATGGTACTTCTAAAAAATCTTTTAGTGATAATAATGATAAAATTTTAATTCTTGATATTAATGGTGTAAGGAAGCTTGCTGAATTATTTAGCAATATAATTGTTATAAACTTAATAGCATCTAAGGATATTTTGAAAGAAAGAATAATTCTTAGAGGCTCTATAGATGATTTAGATTATCGACTTGCTTTAGTTGAGCAAGAAGCAAAAGCTTTAATTAATATTAAAAACATTGATATTTTAGTATTAAATGTTGATTTATTAGAGGATGTTTATCAAAAAGTTTATAATTTGATAAAAAATAAATAAAAATAGTTGACATTATATAAAAATAGATTAAATTTAATTCTGTTAGCTGATGAAAACAGCGCGATCTAAAAAATAAATAAAACGAAAAAGCTTCAATCTAAAGTAAAAAAACTTAAAAATAAGTCTAAAAAAACTTGAAAATAAAAAGCTTGACAGCTTGATTCTATCTGTTAAGATAAGTTAAGAATTAAAAATTAAAAATGTTCTTTGAAATTTCGCAAGAAATTTAGATAATAAATTTCGCAAGAAATTTAGATAATAAATTTCGCAAGCTTTATATGGAACCCTGACTCAAAATTTTGTAACGGAGAGTTTGATCCTGGCTCAGAATAAACGCTGGCGGCGTGCTTAACACATGCAAGTCGAACGAGAAAGTTTCTTCGGAAACTAGTAAAGTGGCGAACGGGTGAGTAACGCGTGAGAATCTACCCTTTAGTGGAGAATACCTTCGAGAAATCGAAGTTAATACTGCATAAGTCCCTTCGGGGAGAAAGATGGCTTATTTTAGCTGTCGCTATAGGATGAGCTTGCGTGCTATTAGCTAGTTGGTGGGGTAATGGCCTACCAAGGCGATGATGGCTAGTCGGCCTGAGAGGGCGTACGACCACACTGGAACTTAGACACGGTCCAGACTCCTACGGGAGGCAGCAGTGAGGAATATTGCGCAATGGGCGAAAGCCTGACGCAGCGACGCCGCGTGAAGGATGAAGGTCTTCGGATCGTAAACTTCTGTTAAGTGGGAAGAAAGACTCGTTTCTAATAAAAACGAGGGATGACAGTACTATTAGAGAAAGCACCGGCTAACTTCGTGCCAGCAGCCGCGGTAATACGAAGGGTGCTAGCGTTATTCGGAATCATTGGGCGTAAAGGGCGCGTAGGCGGCCTGTTAAGTTTGCTGTTAAATCTTTCGGCCTAACCGAAAAACTGCAGCAAAAACTGATAGGCTAGAGTGTAAGAGAGAGAAGTGGAATTCTCGGAGTAGCGGTAAAATGCGTAGATCTCGAGAGGAACACCAATGGCGAAGGCAGCTTCTTGGCTTACTACTGACGCTGAGGCGCGAAAGCGTGGGGAGCAAACAGGATTAGATACCCTGGTAGTCCACGCTGTAAACGATGATCACTAGATGTTAGTTCTGCTTAGCAGGATTAGTGTCGTAGCTAACGCGTTAAGTGATCCGCCTGGGAAGTACGGTCGCAAGGCTAAAACTCAAAGGAATTGACGGGGGTCCGCACAAGCGGTGGAACATGTGGTTTAATTCGACACTACGCGAGAAACCTTACCTAGGCTTGACATGCTTTTGACATACGTGGAAACACGTCCTCCCAAGTTCGCTTGGGCAATTGCACAGGTGCTGCATGGCTGTCGTCAGCTCGTGTCGTGAGATGTTTGGTTAAGTCCTCTAACGAGCGCAACTCCTACCATTAGTTGCTATCCTTCGGGAGCACTCTAATGGGACTGCCTGGGAAACCAGGAGGAAGGTGGGAATGACGTCAAGTCCTCATGGCCCTTATGTCTAGGGCTACACACGTGTTACAATGGTTGGTACAGAGGGTTGCAAATTCGCGAGAATAAGCTAATCCCAGAAAGCCAATCTAAGTTCGGATTGGAGTCTGCAACTCGACTCCATGAAGTTGAAATCGCTAGTAATCGCGCATCATCATGGCGCGGTGAATACGTTCTCGGACCTTGTACACACCGCCCGTCACACCATGAGAGCTGCTTGTACCCGAAAGCACTTTAGCTAACCAGCAATGGAGGCGAGTGATGAAGGTGTGGGTGGTGATTGGGGTGAAGTCGTAACAAGGTAGCTGTAGGAGAACCTGCGGCTGGATCACCTCCTTTCGAGGGAGATTCGAGCACTTAATAACTGCTCATAAGGTGTTAATTTATAACATTTTTTAGTTTAAGGACCATATAAGCTTGCGTCTGTTTTTCTGGGCCTATAGCTCAGTTGGTAGAGCATTCCGCTGATAACGGAAAGGTCAGTCGTTCGAGTCGACTTAGGCCCACCAGAGGCCTAAAAGTTGGACTTACTTCCTTTTTTTGGGGATGTAGCTCAGTTGGTAGAGCGTCCGTCTTGCACACGGAAGGTCAGCGGTTCAATTCCGCTCATCTCCACCAATTTATTATCGTTTACAATTTTAAAAATTATTTTTTTAAAAAAAAGTTCTTGTGATCTTTGAAATATTTATGTTTTATACCTAACGCGAATAAATACAAATTTTTGAGTTTTATTCAAGTTTTTTAATGATAATAAGATTTGTGATTAATTGAAAAGGGTATCTGGTGGATGACTTGGTATTAAGAGGCGATGAAGGAGGCGGAAGACTGCCATAAGCTTCGGGGAGCTGTCAATCTAGCTTTGATCCGAAGATTTCCGAATGGGGAAACCTAACTAAGAGAACCTTAGTTATCTTTAGTTGAATACATAGACTATTGAAGCGAACGGCGTGAACTGAAACATCTAAGTAACGCTAGGAAAAGAAAACGAATGTGATTCCCTTAGTAGTGGTGAGCGAAGAGGGAAGAGCCTAAAATTATGCCGTGTTAAAGCTTACACGCGTTGCGGCATGATGGTTGTTGGGGCTTTTAGTTCATTAGTGTAATAATGAGTTAAGATTTTATTGATTAGTCGAATAGTTCTGGAAAGGACAGCCAAAGAGAGTGACGGCCTCGTAGACGAAAATTAATAAATATTAATTAAAAGTACCCGAGTATTGTAGAGCACGTGAAATTCTGCAAGAATCTGCCCTGACCATAGGGTAAGGCTAAATACTACTTAATGACCGATAGTGAACTAGTACCGTGAGGGAAAGTTGAAAAGAACCCCGGGAGGGGAGTGAAATAGAACCTGAAACCAGATATCTACAATCGGTGGTAGCGATGTATACGTACGCGCAACCACGTACCTTTTGCATAATGAGCCAACGAGTTATCCCTATATTGCAAGGTTAAGCTGAGAAAAAGCGAAGCCGTAGCGAAAGCAAGTCTGAATAGGGCGAATAGTAATATGGGATAGACCCGAAACCCAGTGAGCTATCCATGTCCAGGATGAAATCTTAGTAAAATAAGACGGAGGTCCGAACCGGTGTACTTTGAGACGTGCTCGGATGAGGTGTGGATAGGAGTGAAAGGCTAATCAAACTGGGAAATAGCTGGTTCTCCTCGAAATATATTTAGGTATAGCCTCGCTTGCTTTTCTATGGTGGTAAAGCACAGTTAGGACTTTGGGGACGAAAGTTTACCAGGTCTTTACTAACTCTGAATGCCATAGATTTTGAGAGCGGGAGTCAGACTGTGGGGGATAAGCTCCATGGTCAAAAGGGAAAGAGCCCAGAGCATCGGCTAAGGTCCCTAAATATCTGTTAAGTGGTAAAAGATGTGAAAATGCATAGACAGCCAGGAGGTTGGCTTAGAAGCAGCCATCCTTTAAAGAAAGCGTAATAGCTCACTGGTCAAGTGTATTTGCGCTGAAAATGAACGGGGCTTAAACAGATTACCGAAGCCATGCCTTACAGAAATGTGAGGGTAGAGGAGCGTTCCTTGATAGATACAAGCTTGACTGTAAAGACAGGTGACGTTGATCAAGGAAGTGAGAATGTTGGTATAAGTAACGAAAAAATAGGTGAGATTCCTATTCGCCGTAAGTCTAAGGTTTCCTGAGATCGGTTCATCCACTCAGGGTTAGTCGATACCTAAGCCGAGGCCAATTGGAGTAGGCGATGGACAGCAGGTTAAATATTCCTGCACCACTTGTAAGCGTTTGAGTGATGGGATGACGCAGTAGGGTAGGTTTACTTGGATTTTGGATTGCCAAGCTAAGCACAAAGGGAGATCCTGTAGGAAAATCCGCAGGGTTGTTAAACTGAAGTGTTATGGGCACGTCAATTTTTAGGAAGAGATGTGTTAGATTGAACCCACACTGACTAGAAAAGTCTCTAGCGAGCTTCACGAGTGATCGTACCGCAAACCGACACAGGTAGACGGGCAGAAAATGCTCAGGCGTTGAGATAACTATCATTAAGGAACTCGGCAAAATTGCTCCGTAACTTCGGGATAAGGAGTGCCTACAGCGTGTTAAAGCGCACGTAGGTTACAATAAAGAGGCCCAACCGACTGTTTACCAAAAACACAGGGCTCTGCAAACTCGTAAGAGGAAGTATAGAGTCTGACGCCTGCCCAGTGCTGGAAGGTTAACGGGAGAGGTTAGCAGCAATGCGAAGCTTTGAACTGAAGCCCCAGTAAACGGCGGCCGTAACTATAACGGTCCTAAGGTAGCGAAGTACCTTGTCGGGTAAATTCCGACGCGCATGAATGGCGTAACGAGTTGGGCGCTGTCTTGATGATAGACTCAGTGAATTTGTAGTCCCGGTGAAAATGCCGGGTACCCGCGACAGGACGGAAAGACCCCGTGCACCTTTACTATAACTTGACATTGTTTTTTGAATATACATGTGTAGGATAGGCGGGAGACTATGATTTCAGGGCGCCAGTTCTGAAGGAGTCATCCTTGAAATACCGCCCTTTTATGTTTAAAAAACTAACTTTGAATTCCCGTAATCCGGGCAAAAGACAGTGTCTGGTGGGTAGTTTGACTGGGGTGGTCGCCTCCTAAAAAGTAACGGAGGCGTTCAAAGGTTCCCTCATGACGAATAGAAATCGTCGGTAGAGCGCAAAAGCATAAGGGAGCTTGACTGCGAGACATACAGGTCGAGCAGGTGCGAAAGCAGGATTTAGTGATCCAGTGGTACCGAATGGAAGGGCCATTGCTAAACGGATAAAAGGTACGCCGGGGATAACAGGCTTATCTCCTCTGAGAGTCCATATCGACGAGGAGGTTTGGCACCTCGATGTCGGCTCATCGCATCCTGGGGCTGAAGAAGGTCCCAAGGGTTTGGCTGTTCGCCAATTAAAGCGGTACGCGAGCTGGGTTCAGAACGTCGTAAGACAGTTCGGTTCTTATCCGTCGTGGGCGTAGGGTATTTGAGAGGAGCTGTCCCTAGTACGAGAGGACCGGGATGGGCAAACCTCTGGTGTTCCAGTTGTTTACCAAAAGCAACGCTGGGTAGCCAGGTTTGTAAGAGATAACTGCTGAAAGCATCTAAGTAGGAAACTTGCCTCAAGATTAGATACCCCGTGTTTCGAGAGAAACACATTAAGGTCCCTTGAAGACTACAAGGTTGATAGGCTGGGGGTGTAAGCACAGTAATGTGTTCAGCTGACCAGTACTAATAGACCGAATGTTTTAATCACATCATTTTAATTAATGCCTTGAATAACATTCATTTAAAACGTTTTTTATAAAACATAAATTTTCAAAATCACAAGATCAAGTTATTAAAAATTTCTTGGTGGGAATAGCGACAGGGGTACACCCGTTACCATTCCGAATACGGCAGTTAAGTCTGTTGCGCTGATTATACTTGGCTGGAGACGGCCTGGGAAAGTAAGTACTGCCAAGATTAAATAAAAAAACCCACTTATTAATTTAAGTGGGTTTTTTTTATATTATTTTTTTATTTATTAAAGAACATGTTGTATTTGTATTAAATATTTTGAATATAAAAAAATGATTTCAATTAAAAATATACGTAAAGTATATAAAAATAATTTAGGTGAGTGCGAAGTTCTTAAAGGTATTAATTTAGATATCAAAGAGGGAGAAATTATTGCTCTTCTTGGTTTAAATGGTGCTGGAAAAACAACGCTTTCTTCTATTGTAGCCACTTTGCATCCACCAACTTCTGGTGATATATTAATTAATGGAATTTCTATCTATAAAAATTTAAATAATTATAGAAAAAACTTAGGATATTGTCCGCAACGTACTAATTTAGATAAGTTCTTAACTATTTATGAAAACCTTTATAGGTCATGTTTTTATTATGGTTTAAATTCTCAACAAGCATCTGAAGCAGTTATTAATGCACTTGTTAGGTTTAATCTTGAGCGTTATGCTGATATGAAAGTTTATCAATTATCAGGTGGCTATAAACAAAGAGTATTGATTGCTCGTGCTTGTTTGCATAAACCAAAAATAATTATTTTTGATGAATCTACAGTTGGTTTAGATTCACACATTAGGCGTGATCTTTGGAACATTATTACTCAATTACGCCAAGATGGTGTTACAATTATTCTTACGACACATTATTTAGATGAAGCAGAATATCTTTCTGATCGAATTTGTATTTTACATCATGGCGAAATTAAATATCTTTCTACTTCAGATAATTTAAAAAAAGAGTTTCAATGTTTAAATTTAGAAGAAGCTTTTTTAGCTTTTTTAAAAAATAATAAATAAATTAGGTTTTTATAATGCATTTTAATGTTGCTTTGCAATTATTATTAACAGATTTACTATCATGGCGAAAAAGACTAGTTAGTTCTCTTTTAGATTCAATAATTTGGATGGTAAGTAGTACCTTATTGATTGGTTATGTTTTGCCTCAAATAGGTTTAAGTAAAATATTTGTAGCTTATCATGTTATTGCAATGATGATAAGTGTTAGTCTTTTTGAAATTACCGGTAATATTTCAAATATGATTTCAGATTTTGAAGGAGATAGAGATATAGATTTTAGGTTAACATTGCCTATTTCTTCAAGACTAATTTTTATTTCAAAAATTATTTTTTATACTTTAAATTCTATGGTTCTTGGTTTAGTTGCTATACCTGTTGGTTATTTATTAGTAAGTGATAGATTTTCTTTAACTAATGCTTCATTGTTTAAATTTATTTTATTTTATCCATCGGCACATTTATTGGCGGCTTCTTTTACTCTTTTTGCTTTGAATTTTGTCAAAGATATCAGGCAATCATTGCTAGCTTGGCGCAGATTGGTTTATCCATTATGGTTTTTTGGTGGAGCTCAATATCCTTGGTATGTATTAAATGATATATCAAAAGAATTTTCATATTTTGTTTTATTAAATCCTTTTATTTATGCCCAAGAAGGCTTACATGCAGCACTTCTCGGGCAAGATCAATATCTTAGTTTTTTAGTATGTTTAGCATCTGTT
>CAXNIA010000002.1:0-17977 GCA_964202375.1 Candidatus Babeliales bacterium
GACTGCGTTGGTGATACTGCTGGAATGGGCGCAGATATTTATGAGTCATATGTTGGTGCAATGATGTCTGCAGTTATATTAGGAAATGGGTTTTTAGAACAAACTTTACCAGTTGTTCTTTCATCTATTGGGCTATTTAGTTCTCTAGCTGGTTTATTAATAACTTTAAAACTAAAAAGTGAACCTGCAACAATGTTGCGCAATGCTACATATTTTTCAATGGCAGCATTTATAATAGGTTCAAGTGCTTATATTTGGTATGTTGATATGCCAAAATCACTTATTTGGATAATAGCTTTAGGTTGTATAGCAGGAATAATTATAGGTTTAATAACAGAATATTACACCTCTTCTTCACCTATAAAAAAACTTGCTGAAGCTTCCAGGTCTGGTGCTGCGACAAATTTAATTTACGGTCTTTCTATTGGTATGGAATCAACAGCTCTACCAGTAATAATTCTTAGTATTTTAGTATTAGTTGCTTATAATATTTTTGGACTTTTCGGTGTATCTATAACAGCTGTAGCAATGTTATCAACAGTTGGCATCACAATGACAGTTGATGCTTATGGCCCTATAGCTGACAATGCTGGTGGTATAGCTGAAATGGCTGGCTTTGATAAAAAAGTTAGAGTTATAACTGATAAATTAGATTCATTAGGAAATACTACAGCAGCTATGGGTAAAGGTTTTGCTATAGGTTCAGCCTTACTAACAGCTTTGGCGTTATTTTCTGCTTACTGCAAAGAAGCTGATCTTGATTCTTTAGACTTACTTTTACCAAAAGTGATGGTTGGTGTTTTTATAGGTGGAGCTCTTCCATTTATAATTTCTTCTTTAACTATGCGTTCTGTAAGTGATGCAGCTTTAAAAATGGTTTTTGAAGTAAGGCGTCAATTTAAAGAAATACCAGGACTAATGGAAGGAAAAGCTCAGCCTGATTATGATAAATGTATCAGAATTAGTACTAAAGCTGCTTTAAGAGAAATGATTCTGCCTGGTGTATTAACTATAGCAATACCATTAATAGTAGTTTACGCTTTAGGCAAAGATGCTTTAGGTGGTTTACTAGTTGGTGCAACAGTAGTTGGTGTCCTCTTAGCACTAATGATGGCTAATAGTGGTGGAGCTTGGGATAATGCTAAAAAATATATTGAAGCTGGAGCTATGGGTGGCAAAGGTTCAGATACCCATAAATCAGCTATTATTGGCGATACTGTAGGGGATCCTTTTAAAGATACATCTGGTCCAGCATTAAATATTTTAATTAAATTAATGTCTGTAATTTCTTTAATTTTAGCTCAATTAATTATAAAACCTTGGTTTTAAATTAATAAATTTTAAAATTTATTAGAAGCAAAAAAGATCTCTATAAAAAAAGAGATCTTTTTTGCTTCTAATAAATAATTTTACATATATTTTATTTCTTATTTGAAAAAAAATATACGTAAATGTTAAGATATTTTAGCTCTATTATATTTAAATTTATTATACGGGATAAAATTTATGAAGAAATTAAAATATATATTAAACTCAATTCTTATCACTTTTTTATTATTTTTTTCATCAGAGAACATATTAATATATGGTATGAAGCAAGAATTAAATTATAATAATAAACTTAAATACGGTATAGAGAATATCTCAGCAAAAATTAATAAAAAATTAAAATCTAAAAAATGGGCTCTAATCTGCAATAATTCAAGTATTGATAGCTTAGGAAAAAGAACTTTAGACTTACTTCTTAAAAGGAATATCAAAATAATAAAAATAATAGCTCCAGAACATGGATCTTCTGGCAAATATTTAGCAGAACATAATGTGCCAGACAGTAAAGATGAAATAACAAAAATTCCAATTTATAGTGCTCATAAATCTACTAAAAATGGTAGAAAAATTAATGATAATTTATTAAAAGATATTGATGGAATAATATTTGACATACAAGATGTTGGCATGAGGCATTATACTTATATCTCAACTTTATGTGAAGCGATAGATGCTGCTAAGAAAAATAATAAAACTATAATTATTTTTGATAGACCAAATCCTTTAGGTGGATTAATAGATGGACCATTAGTCTCTAAAGGATTTGAATCTTTTATAAGTAGAATAAATATCCCATTAAGACACGGTTTAACTATCGGAGAATGTGCAAATTATTATAATTTTTATCAGCATAATAATAAAGCAAAAATTAATATTGTACCTATGCAAAACTATACAAGAAACTCACTTGAAAGTAATTTATTAGTTGGACTTTCACCAAATATACCAAATATAAATTCATGTCATAGTTATGCCATAGGTGGTCTACTTGGCGAATTAAATCCTTTTCATATAGGAATTGGAACTGAAAGCCCATTTTCTTTAATTACTTTGCCAGAAGATTTGATACCTAAACATACATGGTATCAATTAAAAAATGATCTTAAAAAATATGGTATAAATTGCAAAAATATTAATTGTATGAAAAATAAAATATCTTATTATGGGCTAGAATGCAAAATAGATCCAAATACTTGTCCAACTATAAATGTAATAGCTACAATTATAGAAACAATGCAAAATCAAAATATAAAGTTTAAATGCGGCGCATCTTTAGATAAAGCTTTTGGCAATGATTTATTAAATAAATTTAGTCAAAAAATAATAGATAAAAAAGATTTTTTAAATCATTATCAAAAAGACTTAGATGATTTTTATAAAAAATTAATAGAATCAAAGGCTATAATCTATGAACCATTACCATTTTTATATGATAGTAAATTTATTTAGCTACTCAATTATCGAAGAAAAAGTAACTATTTAGCTACTACTTAATTATAATATATTGCCCTACTATTACTAAGTAATCTCCGAGTACAGGTTTTTCTAGCGTGTCCTGAACGCCGTTTTTAGATAATAATTATTGTAACTGTTTAACTATTAATTAAGTAATAGCCGAGTAGTTACATTTATTAATTGAAATCCCACTTTTTTCATTAGAATTAGAACCAGCAGCATAGGCTAATATTATTTCTTTTCTTAAAAAAGAAATAACATAATTTTTATTTTTATTTAAAATTAGATCAAACAAATCAACTCTATTATTATTAATAATATTAGCTAAAAAAGGTTTGATTAAATAAGTTTTTGAGCAATCAATAGCTACAAAATTAATTAAATTATAATAATCATATTTTAAAAAATATAGATTAGAGTCTAAGATTATTTTTATAGCTAAAGATCTGGAATCTACAAAGCTATTATTTAAAAAATCATAACTAAATCCATCCATAAAATGTTTTTCTTGGCAAGCAACTAAATAATTAATATTTTCTTTAAAACCAAAGGCATATTCAAAGCAAGAACTATAACAAAAATCTAAACATAAAATATCTAATTTTTTACCTAAATAGTTATGAATATCTTTTAGAGTTGAACTTAAATTAAGATAGTTTAAACCTTCTTGATAAATATCTTCTCGATGATCCCAAAAAACTAAAACATGATATTTTGATTCTCTATTAAATTCTTTTACAATTTTTTTTAAGTTTAAAATTAAATTTTCACTATTATTTTGATCAAATATTTTAATCTCATAATCTTCAGATATATTTTGAGCTTTTAATTTATTAATTTGATCTGTAAACAAACTAGCTTGATTAATAAAAAAAATTACCGAACATAATGGTTTTCTTAAATCATTATGTTCGGCACAATTAAGATTATGATAAATAGCTACTACTAATAATATTATTATCACAAAAATATTATTTATTTTTTTCAGCTTTTTTAGCTTTTAATTCAGCTTTTTTAGCTTCTCTTTTAGCTTTTAATTCAGCTTTTTTAGCTTCTCTTTTAGATTTATTATTTTTTGTGTAAACCATATCTTCAATAGCTTCAGCTTTTGATTCTAGAGATTTAGCTTTTGATTCAATAACTTCAGCTTCTGCTTCTAGAGCGTCAGCTTCTGCTCTAGCTTTAGACATTTCTGATTGAACATTAGCGGGCATTGCTTTACCTGCTAAACGATATGCATGACGCTTAATTTCATTTTTATTAGCACCTCTCATAATATGAGTAGGATTTTTAGAACCAGTTTTAAAAAATAAAGTTGTTGGTACAGAAGTTATATCGTGCTCTTTTTTAATATCACGGGCAAATTCAATCAAAGCTTCTAATCTTAAAACATCAGCGCCAATTTCATTTTCTAATTCTGCATAAGCCTCATCAATAATATCACAAGCGCTACAAGATGTAGACTTAATGGCTAGAATAACTGGTTTTTTTGAATTTAATATTTCTTGATTAAGTTCGGTTAAATTTTTTACACGTTTATGACAATGTTTAGATTTATTATTAATCTTACTTATCATGTTTTGTGTTTCTGGATCATCCATCGCTTTAACAATTAAAGGTAAGACTAATAAGCTAATAATTAATAGTTTGTTTTTGAAAATTTTATTCATATTTAAAATCCCTTTTTAATAAAAAATTATATTTTTATTATTATCAAACAAGACCATAAAAATTTACAATAAAATTAACTATAATTATTAAATAAATACTTAATAATCAATATATTTAAATAAAAACATTAGTATGATTAAACATTTTAAGCTTAGTAATTTTAATCATGAAGATGAAATTTATAATTTATTTGAGTAATAAATGAGCTTGTATAATCTTTTGATAAATTAGATGGAACCATTTGTTTTCTTAAGTTTGGAGACATAGGCATATTATTAAAGTTACGTAGACACTCATCTAAAGAAGTTCCTGGAAAACCACCCTTGCAAGACTCATAATCTAACTTACCTTCACGATTAATACTACAACACATATTTGTATATAACAGATCGCCTGGATCCGTGGCATTACCAATATAATAAGTCCCAGTACTTTTATGATGAGAAGTATAAGGTAATTTAGCACGTTCAAAATTAGTTTGATTCATTTTAGATCCAGTAAAATTTGATTCGGTACAAGTTGCCATAAAAAAATTAGTATGATCTAAACTAGCATTTGTAAAATTACAATTTAATAATTTTGCACCATTAAATTGAGCATGATCCAATATAGCATTTTCAAAATTACAATTAACGCAAGATACCATAAGAAATTGAGCTCCAGTTAAATCTGCCCCAGAAAAATCAGAATCATTAAAAACAGCACCCGAGAAAATAACATTTCTAAGATTAGCTTTTTTTAAGTCAGCTACAGGATGAGGATTCTTATCTGTAGCAGAATTTAAACCTTGAAAATCGGCATTAGGCAAATAACAATTTGGACACTTACCAGTATGTCTAAACTTCTTTAAATGGTGATAATTTGATTTTAAATTATTATATTCTTGATTACTTAAAACACTAAAAAATAAAAACAAAAAAATATTTTTTAACTTCATAAACAAACTTTATATTTCAAATTTAATTTAATATATATTAAAAAAAACTTAAAAAACAATAATAAATAATAATTTAATAAAATTAATAAGCTCTGATAGCTTTTTAATTTTATTAATTAAATTCTAAAATACATCCATTATCTTTAGCTAAAGATATAAGTTCTAAATTAGGCTCACTTTTAAAAACAATTATTTTTAAAACAAATTTCTCTATTAATATTTCTTTTAACCAAAGTAATTTATTACCATCTAATTTATTAATAATAATAACATCTGGACTATTACGACCATATTTTTTCCTAAGTTCGGCAACCAGAACTCTAAAATGCCAAGAACTATAATTTTTTGGTATTTTAGAAATCAAAACTTTTAATTCTTTATCATAATAAATATTAGCACCATTTATTTGTAAAAATTTTGGTGGATTATTAAAAAGATGTGAAACAAGAAAAATTAATAAAATATAGAAAAAAGAAAAAAATATAGAAAGATATTTTTGTTTTTTAATTAGATAATAAATAAAAATAAAAAATAAAGTTGAAAAAATTAAAAAATTAGTTGAAATATTAGGAGCAACTAAAAGCTGTACCCTAATTTGATAATTAATAAATTTTTCCCAAATAAAACAAAGTTTGTTTAAAATAAAACTTAAAAAAAACAAGTTAAAACCAAAAGCGGTAAAAAGATAAATAAGTAAAGTAAAAATTATTATTAAAAAAACTATAGGTGTACCTAAAATAGTAGTTATCATAGATAGAGGACTAATTGATAAACCCCAAAATATAGCAAATGGTAAAGTTATAGCATATAGCATTAACTGAACTTGAAAAAGATTAATAGCCTTAGCAGAAAGTTTTTTTAAAAAAACTGTCACTTTAAGAAATCTTTTCATATTAGGGCCCTATACAATGGCATCAACTTAAGACTTTTTTAACTACTCAGCTATTACTTTGCCCTACGATTACTACGTAATCTCCGGGGACATTGTCCCGGCGGGGACTATTCGCTTTTTTTTCTATTCGACAACTGCTCATCACACCAAATGCTATAATTTATATTTTCTTATACAGTTGAGTAGTTACTAAAATTCTTACTTAAAATGGGCAACTATTGCCCAGCCCAATAGTGTCAGCTTAAGGAGAAAACTTAGGCAAAGCAAGACTAAAACACTGTAAACTTAAATCTTTATTTCTTTAAAAATAGCGAATAGTCCCCGCCGGGACAGTGTCCCCGGAGATTGTGAAACAATCGTAGGGCTTGGGCTCTAGGCTCTAAAAAATATTAATTAAGTTGACCCTATTACCATTTTAGAAACTATGCTCTTTATTTTAAGATTATGCTATAAGTAAAAAAATATCAAATAGCAAATAGTAAACTTAATAGCATCAAAGCTAAGGACAAAAGAGCAAATAAAACCACTATTTTAACTTCAGACCAACCTATTAATTCTAAATGATGATGAAATGGAGCCATTTTAAAAATTCTTTTTCTAAAAAATTTAAAAAATAAAACTTGGATAATAACTGATAAAGTTTCTAATACAAAAACACCTGCCACAATTAAAAGCAAAATTTCTTTTTTACTACAGATAGCTAAAAAAGAGATAGCTGCTCCTAAAAAAAGTGATCCGACATCTCCCATAAAAACCTTAGCCGGATACTTATTAAAATATAAAAATCCTAAGCAACTGCCTATCAAAGAAAATCCGCAAACAGCTAACTGATTAATTAATTCGCTACTACTTACTAAACAAGCAAAACTAAAAAAAAATATAACTGGTATGATTGTTGATACAGCTAGCCCATCTAACCCATCAGTAATATTAACAGCGTTTGTTGTGCCAACTAAAATCAATATAATCCAAAATAAAAATAGGACCGAAGAATTTAGATTATCTATCCCAAACATTTTGATATTAATAGTATTATAATTAGTTAATTTTAAATAAATTAAACCAAAAAAAACAGCAGCAATTAATTGGAAAATAGCTTTTGATGAACTACTTAGACCTTTTTTATAAGTTACTTTGTAATAATCATCTAATAAACCAATCAAAGCAAACAATATTGAAACTAAAAAAAACAATAATACATAGATATTAATTTTTACAAAAAAAATAGTACTAAAAATAGTACTAAAAAGTATAAATAAACCACCCATAGTAGGCGTGTTAGATTTAATTTGATGCTGATCAAGATACTCTCTAGTACCATTTTTAAATCTTTTTCTTAAAAAAGAAATCCAATTTTTTCCAAACAAAATCCATAATAAAAATGATAAAATTAATACCAGAAAACAATTTATTTTTATATTTAAGTAAAACATTTTTTATTTAAATATTATTATTTTTTCAAACAAATATCAATTCAATATAAGCACTAGATCAATCAATTAACTTACAGATTGACCATTTTTTAAAAATAATTTATAATGTAATTAACAGCTTGAATTACTATCACTTTATTTTTAATTATGAGCGAAATCTAACGTAGTTGTTTTTTTTCTTATGCTCATAGAAGAAAGGCTCGATATGAAATTAAAATTATTGCAACCAAGAAAATCAGTTTTCAAAAAATTAATATTAATATTAGTAGCATTTTTTAGCTTTAAAGCTATAGCATCATCTGACGCTGGTCTAACAAAAGAATCTGCAGACAAACATGTAATAACTTCTATGCTAACTTATATAAGCTTACATAAAGAACTTATAGACTATAACACAACCCCTAATATTTATCAGTTATTTGAAAAAGTTAATAATTTATTAAATTTAAATGAGAACATAGCTAACAATTATAATTTAATTTCAAAATATATTAACAATCAAAATTATAGAGAGCTAGAAGACTATTTATCAAATATTAAATACAAAGAAGAAAAACTATTATTCTTTGACTCACTAATAGCAATATTATGTGCTGTTAAAAGTAATAAAGAGATAAGACAACTCGATGATTATTCTTTAATAGAATATTGGAAAATATTAGCTAGATTTGCAAAAATTATAGAATTAGAAGAGATAACCTTTTTAGTAGCAGAACTTGAAAATGTAGTAAAAGCATCTACAGCAGTAACTTTTTTCTTAAGATTAGAAAGATTTAAAGAAAATCCAAAAATAGATCTTGCACTTAGACAAAGACTTATATCATTTATACAATCAAATAGTGGAATGCAATCAGCTGAAAATACTAAGACAGTTATAATTTATAGATTTAATAAAAATAAAACTAATTTAAAAAAATAACTTAACTCTTTGTATAATAATTAATGGTTTGTTAAGCTTAATAAGCGAGGATAAAAAATTATCCTCGCTTAACTATTGTAAAGAATATGGATACTAATAATTTTAAAGATTCAACTTTTGATGTTATAATAATTGGCGGCGGTCATGCTGGTGTTGAAGCAGCTTACGCTGCAGCAAATCTCGGCTCAAAAACAGCTTTGATAACTTTATCGATAGATAAAATTGGCTATATGCCATGCAATCCATCTGTAGGCGGAGTAGGCAAGGGTCATATTGTTTTTGAGGTAAGTGCCTTAGCAGGATTAATGCCAAAGCTTTGTGGTAAAAGTTATTTACAAGCAAGAATGCTAAATACAAGTAAGGGCCCAGCTGTACAGGGCTTGAGATTACAAATTGATAAATTTGCTTATAATAAATTAGCAAAAGAAACTTTATTAAATACTAAAAACTTAACTATAATTAGTGGGCAAGTAGAAGATATATTACTTGAAAACAATAAAATTGTAGGCGTCCTAGTTGATGGTGAAACTATTAATACCAAAACAGTAGTAATAACAGCTGGAACTTTTATGAATGGCTTAATTCATATTGGTGAAAAAAAAGAAAATGCTGGAAGACGTAACGAACAAGCTGTAACAGGTTTACCTAAATTTTTAAAATCTCTTAACCTTAAAATGGGTAGATTGAAAACTGGTACTCCACCTCGTTTATTAAAAAGCTCAATTGATTTCTCTCAACTTGAAATGCAAGAATATCAAGATCTTAAATTTCTTTTTGAGTTTGAATCAAAAAAAGTTATCAATACTCATCCATGCTATATTGCCAGAACAAATCAAGATACTATTGATGTTATAAAAAATAATATAAGTAAGTCACCCCTATATTCTGGAGAAATCACCGGATTAGGACCTAGATATTGTCCTTCTATAGAAGATAAAGTAAAACGATTTCCGCATAATATTGCTCACCAAATTTTTGTAGAACCTGAAGGTGCTGAAAGTGATGAGATTTATCCTAGTGGGATATCAACCTCTATGCCCTTAGAAGTTCAAGAAAAATATATAAAAACAATAAAAGGCTTTGAAAAAGCAATTATAACTCAGGCTGGCTATGCTGTAGAATATGACTTTGTTTTTCCTGATCAATTAAAACATACTTTAGAGTTAAAAAATATTTCTGGTCTATTTCTAGCTGGTCAGATTAATGGTACTACAGGATATGAAGAAGCAGCTGGTCAAGGAATAATAGCTGGAATAAATGCTCATCAAAAAGCTTATCAACTAGAAGATTTTATTTTATCAAGAAATGAATCTTATATTGGTGTAATGATAGATGATTTGGTTACAATGGGTGTAGACGAACCTTATAGAATGTTTACATCAAGAGCTGAACACAGAATAATATTAAGGCAAGATAATGCTTTTAGTAGATTAGTAGACAAAGCTTATAAGTTTAAACTAGTAGATGAAGATTATTTTAAAATGGTCAAATCTGAAGATGAATTTATAAAAAATAAAATACTAGAGTTAAGAAAAACACCTAAAGCTATCGCATACATAGAATCTTTAACAGATGACCTAGATAGAGATAAGGTTTATGATTTTATTGGTCGAGAAATTCCAGCAAGAGTTATGCAATCAATTATTGCTGAAATAAAATATACCGAATACTTAGTAAGAGAAAAAAGAGAAGCCTTAAAAACCCAAAAATTTCAAGAATTGTCTCTAGGTGAATTTGATAACTATAAAGATTTACCAGGGCTTTCTAAAGAACTACAAGAAAAGCTATTAAGATATAAACCTATAACTGTTGCTCAAGCATCTCAAATACCCGGAATGACTCCTGCTGCATTATCATTATTAATATTTAAAGCTCGACAATTAATATGAGCTTAGAATTAAATCTAAACCCCGTATTTTGCAATATATCTGAAAATATAGGTATTACTTTTTATGGGATAATGCTTAGCTTAGGTTTATTCATATTTTATAAGCTTAGCGCTAAAAGAATTATAAAACTTTACCCTAATATTAACGCAGAAGAACTATCTAATTTTTTTGTAAGAGTTAGCTTAGCAGGTATATTAGGAGCTAGAATTATTTGGGCACTAAATGAAAAAGCTCTAAGTTTGCTTGATTTTTTAGAGTTTTGGCATGGTGGTCTTTCTATATTAGGTGGGGTAATTGGTGCCTTTGGAGCTATATTAATAGAAATTTATTTAAAAAAATGGGATTTTAAAATTATTATAGAATCAATAGTTTTATATGCACCTTTAGCACAAATGTTTGGAAGAATTGGTTGTTTTCTTGTAGGGTGCTGTCATGGAGCAGCTAGTTATAATAGTTTTTTTTCAATTATTTATCTAAATTATTCATGTTTAGCTCCTTGTGGTATAAAATTATACCCAACTCAGATTTATAGTTCTTTTTTTTATTTATTATTATTTTTAATATTAAAAAAGCTTGAATTAAATAAATCAAAACTAATTATTAAAAGTTATTTTATAGGTTTGGCTACTGAAAGATTTTTAGTAGATTTTATAAGAGGAGATAGGCAAATTATAGAAAATAAGTATATTAATCTTTCTTCACACCAATATATTTCTATATTAATTATATTTATTATTTCACTATTTATAATAAAAGATTTTTGTAAAAAAATAATTTTTAACAGGCTAAATCAATGAGCCTATTTCAATATATTAAATCTAATATAGCAATTGGAGATCTAGTAGGTGAGTACATTAGCTTAAAGCCTGCTGGAAGTTATTTAAAGGGAAACTGTCCTTTTCATAGCGAAAAAACAGCTTCATTTACAGTAAGCCCAGCTAAAGGTATATTTTACTGCTTTGGTTGCCATGAAGGTGGTGATGTTATCTCTTTTTTTTCAAGTATGGAACAATGTAGCCCTATAGAAGCAGCTAATGAACTTATAACAAGATATAACTTGCAAGTACCTGATGAATTATTAATCCAAAAAACATCTCAATTAAAATCAATAAAAAAAGAAATCCAAAATGTTTTTACATTTTTTGCTAATTGGTGCAGTGATCAACTTAAAAACTCTTTAGGATATGATTATATAACAAAAAGAGGTATAAAAATTGATATATTTAACGGCTTGATTGGTTATTTCCCACAAAAAAAAATGCAATTTTTTTTACAAGAAGCTTTAAATAAGGGTTTTTTAGCTGAAGATTTTAAAAAAGTTGGAATTTTAATGCAAGGTCAAACAGGAATATACTCACCATTTGAAGAAAGAATAATTTTTCCTATTAAAAATCATTTAGGTAATATTGTTGCTTGTGGTGGTAGAATTTTTAAAGAAAATGACCAAAGAGCTAAATATTATAACTCCAAAGAACATGAAGCTTTTAAAAAAGGTGATTTAGTATACGGATTAGATCAAGCTAAAAAATCAATTCAAAAGTTTGGTTATGTTATTCTAGTAGAAGGATATCTTGATTGTTTAATGATGTGGCAAGCTGGTTATGAAAATACAGTAGCAACATTAGGTACAGCTTGCACAATAGAACAACTGGCTTTAATATCACGTTATACATCAAACTTATATGTTATGTATGACTCAGATAAAGCTGGCATAAAAGCGATGCTTAGGCTAGTAGGATTATGTTGGAAGTTTGCTTTAGATTTAAAAGTAATTACTTTACCAGTAGGGGTTGATCCAGCTGACTTTGTTTTTACAAATGGCAACCTACAAGAAGTTATTAATGATGCTTTAGATATTTATAAATACTATATATTATATAATGGAACTAATTATGCTAATAAATCTTTCTCAGAAAAGCTAGAACAAATTCAAGAAATTATATTAACTATAGAAAAAGTTCAGGATCAGCTAAAAAGAGATCTTTTGATACATGAGGCAGCAAAAGCTTTTGATATACCTATTTCAATTTTAAAAAAACAAACAAAAAATTTAAGTTTATCAGTAAAAGAAGAAATTATAATTGAAGCAACAGAAATTAATTATGAAAATATTCCAGGATTGCAAAAAAGATTAATAGCTATTTTATTACATGAGCCATTGCTTTATGATTCTATTTTTGAGCTATGGGCAGTTGGTTTTAAATACCCACTTGATGAAATTATTTTTTTTATAAGTAAAATAAATAAAGAAAATAGAAATTGGCAAGATGCTGTTTGGGAACTAAATAAAAAATTAATAGAATTAATTCATCGCTTGGCCTTAGAATATGATCATAAAGATGATATATTAAATTTTGAGTCTATTAAACAACAATTTAAACGTTATTATTGGAAAGATATAGTAAAAGCTTTTCAACAAAAAATTATATTAGCTGAAAATTCATCAAACCCTGATGAAGTTCAAAAAATACTAGCGCAATTTCAAAAATTAAAAGCTACCTTTTAGTTAAAAATTATGGAGCAATATGAAAAAAGATAGTAAAAAACGTATTATAGCAAGTCAAGAAATTAAAAAAAATACTCAACCAATTACTAACAAGCGTGTAAGTATACAATCAGAATTAATTGAAGCTTTTTTAGAAAATGCTAAGAGACAAGGCGCTATTGCTTATGACACCATTATGGAGTTTAATGAGCAACATCAACTAAATGATAATGACTTACAAGACTTACTTAAATGCTTAGAAAAAGAACATATTGAAGTTGTAATGGAATCTGATCTACAGACCCAATTAGATGATGTTGAAGACCTAACAACTATCGGAATTAAACCAACTTTTTCTTTTGACTTAGATGCTGAAAAAAGTACTGATGAGTTTTCAGAAGAAGAAGAAGAAGAAGAAGAACAAAAAAGTGTTGCCGAAACAGGACACCCAACAGATGGTGTTAAGTGTTATCTTCGAGATATAGGTAAAATTCCACTTTTAAATAAAAAAACAGAAACTATTATAGCTGAAAAAATAGCTGCTGCTAAATCTGAATCTGTTGATGCAATAGTTAAATTCCCTTTTGTTCATAAAGAATTTATACAATTAATAGATAAAATTAATAAAAATAGTATCCAATTAAAAGATATAATACAATTTTCTCAATTTGATGAAGAAAACATCCCAGAATTTGAACAAGAAAAAAAAGCTTTATTAGAAAAATTAAATATATTAAAAGATTTAATAGATAATGAATTTAATATTTATCAAAGCTATCGTTCTAAATTAATTAATCCTAAAGCTAAACAAGAAATGTTAGATGCTGTTAGCCAGAATAAAGAAAAAATTGCTAACGCTATCAAATCTATCAAAATATCTAATAAATATATAAAAAAATTAGGTAAAAGAATCGAAAAATCTTTAAATAAAATTAACGAAAAAGAAGAGCTGATAGTATTATCAAAAGTTGAGATAGAAAATTTAAAAAAAGAAAAAAATCCTGACCAAGAAGAAATAGAAGAATGCGAAAAACAGTATAGAATGTCGCAAAAGGCTATAAAAAATATTGAAAATGAGCTAGGAGTAAATAAACCAAAAGCTGAATCATATTTTAGACAATTAGTGATAGCTCAAAGAAGAGATAAAGACGCTAAAGATGATCTTGCTAAAGCTAATTTACGTTTAGTTGTTAACTTAGCTAAAAAATATGTAAACCGTGGCTTACACTTTCTTGATCTAATCCAAGAAGGTAATATTGGTTTAATGAAAGCTGTTGAAAAATTTGACTTTGAACGTGGTTATAAATTTTCTACTTATGCCACTTGGTGGATCAGACAAGCTATAACAAGAGCAATAGCTGATCAATCTCATACTATTAGAGTACCTGTTCATATGGGCGAGACACTCAATAAGATAAATAAAATAAAACATTCTTTCTTGCAAGAACATGGCCGCGAAGCTACTTATGCTGAGCTGGCTAAAGAACTTAACATAGATGAGAAAAAAATTAAAAATGTTATAACTATTTCCAAAGAGCCAGTTTCTTTAGAAACACCAGTAGGTGATGGAGAAGACACTTTAATAAAAGATTTCATTGAAAGTGACAATGATTTTTCACCAGCTGAAAATGTAGTAAGCAACGACTTAAAAGAACGTGTTAGAGAAGTTCTTAAAACGCTTGCACCTCGTGAAGAAAAAGTTTTAAAAATGCGTTTTGGTATCGATGTAGCTTCAGAGCATACCTTAGAAGAAGTCGGAAAAGATTTTTCAGTTACTCGTGAGAGAATTAGACAAATCGAAGTTAAAGCTTTACGCAAGCTGAGGCATCCATCTCGTAGTGGAAAGTTAAAAACTTTCTTTGATAAAGAGTTTGGAGGTATATTTGATGATAATAATACTGAGGATAACGAGGAGTAAAAGATTATGCCCCAGACAATTTGGTCCCAAATAGTTCCAGATTTTTTGATTTTTATCTTAGCACTAACTATGTGTGCTTTTTTTGCTTTCTTAGAAACAGCATTAACAGCATTAAGATTATTTAAATTAAAAGAACTTTCTAGAAAAATGAAGGATTATTCTAAGTTTTTTGAGATATTAGAACATAATCCACATCGAATTTTAGTTACTATTTTAATTGCTAATAATCTATCTAATGTAACTGTAGTTTTTTTAAGCACTAATCTTTCTGAGATATTTTTTGCTTATTTTAATATCACAGGTGGCATAGCATCAACATTAAGTATCGCTGTAACTACTGTAATAGTAACACTTTTTGGTGAAATACTGCCTAAAAATATTGCTAAACTTTATGGTGAAAGATTATTGCCTTATATATTATGGCTAGCTAATATTATTTTTTATATAATGTATCCATTTGTTACAGTTTTTTCAGCTTGTATAGATTGGTTGATTGGTCTTATAGGCAATAAAGGTGATATTGAATCAGGACCTTCAGAACAAGAAATACAGTTTTTAATAGGTTATATTAATGAACGGGGATTAATGGAGCCTGATAAAACAGAAATGTTACAAAATGTTTTTGAATTAGGAAGTACGCCTGTTCGTGAAATAATGATTCCAGCAACAGATATAGTGATGATCGAATCTTCTATAGCAATTGAAGAAGCTTTAGGCTTTTTTTCTAAATACCAATTTTCTAGACTTCCTGTCTACTCACAAAGAATAGACAATGTCATAGGATTACTATACCAAAAAGATTTACTTTTAATTCTAACAAGACCACATGCTGAAGAAAAAGTAAAAGATATCATGCGACCAGTAATGCTTGTACCTGATAGCATCATGATAAACCATCTTTTAAGGCAATTTAAAGCAAAACAGCAACACATGGCTGTAGTACTTGATGAATATGGCAGTATTGTTGGACTTGTTACGCTAGAAGATGTTTTAGAAGAAATAGTTGGAGACATTGTAGACGAACATGAATTAGTTTTACAAAAAATAATTCAATTAAAAGATGATGGTGGATGGTTAGTTGATGCATCTATAAGCTTAGATGACCTTTCAGAAGTTATTAATATAGATTTTAATAAATATGATGTTATATCTTTAGGTGGATTTATCATAAATAAATTGCAACATATGCCTAAAAAAGGTGAAAGCTTTAGTTATGATGGTTACTTGTTTCAAGTACAAAAATCTTCTGAAAGACGAGTACTTCAAGTATTTATTATAAAAGAATAAAAACTAATTAAAGGTGGTAATAAAAATGTTTTTAAAAAATTATTTTCTAATTCTATTATTCTTAGTTAATCTTATAGAAGCTGAAACCAGATCTAATAAAAAAAATAACCAACAACATCAACGCCATAATTTTAATGCTCATAAAGAAGGTGCTTTATTAATGAGCTCTGTGGCGCAAATCATTAATGATACAGATGATACTGAAAACGTTTTATCAGCTATTTTAAAAATAGTAACAATTTTTTTTAGATTAGTTCTTTTTGTAGAAGATAATAATGAAGAAGATCATAATTATAAGCATCATAATAGATCTGTAAGCACAAATGAAGAAATTGAATTTTTTGTACTATCTTGTGTTGAACTAGTTAATAAGTTAAATATTTCAGAAAAAGATAAAGAATTTTTTTTAAATGAAATTCGTAACAAAATAGTTGAAGTAATTGAAGAAACCGAATTAAATAATAATAAAGAAATAGAGTTTTGCACATATGTTGAATAAAGATTTAATAGAAGAAATAAAAGAAATAAACGAACTATTTACAATCAAGCTTGTTTTTAATACAAGTGATCTTGATTCTAATAAAAATGAAGCAATAAATCTTATTTATTCTTTATTAGAAAAAACAATTGGTTCAAAAAATGCTGCTCAGTCAATTATAGAAGAACTAGAAACAAGACTATATTGGAAAAAAACTGATTGGTCAGAAGTTTTTATACATCTTGCATTACAAGAAGAATGTTCACCAGAAGATATTTTTGAATCAGTTTTAGGCAAAAAAAGTACTGATTTATATTACGGTTATGATGTAAATGATGAGTTACAAGAACCAAGATTAGTGGAAGAATTAATTATAGTTCCATCAAATTTAAAAAATATAAAATGGATCTATGTTTATAATGGAGCAGATGAACCAGGCTTTCCCCTATCTCCAGAAGATTGGTTAGAAACTGTTAAATATTTTAAAGAAGAACATAAAAATTTAGAAGATAGTTTAGAAGACAATTTAGAAGAACCAGAACTTTTACCATTAACTATAGTGGAAAATAATATTGGTTTTGTAGATGAACAAGAAATAATTTGGTGCAAAGGGCCTAGCTTAAACCAAGATGATATATTTGAATGGGATTTATGGTTACCAGAAAATATTAGAGACAGTATGAAAGAGTTAAGCAAAGATGGTATTCATATGTCTGTAAAAGAAGACGGAGAAACTTCAAATTAAAATTAATTGTAACTACTACTAAGCTATTAATTAATTATAATATATTACTAAATTACGATTGTTATACAAGCTTCAGGAACACGGGCCCCTGGCGGGCCCTAAACGTCTTTTTTAAAAAAGCAATTTTGTAACTTCTAAATTTAAATACTTAACTATATAAAAAATATAAAAATTTTATTGTTAATCTTGTTAATATTGATTTCACATAAAACATATAGCCAATTAATACTATTATTGAAATACTACGAAACTCGTATATATAAATAAACCCGCAAATGGTGCGTGCTACTTCATACTTTATGTATCGCCCATCCCGATAAATACCGTGTATCAGACAGTATCAACTACAAAAGCCTCCAAATCAACAACACTAACAAACAAACTAACAATAACTTGATCAAAGATTCCATAATAAATCTCCTAAAAAACATATCCCTCTTAATAATTTAAGACAAAAAAATATATTACTAATATAAATAGTAATACAAATTAAAAGACAAAGTAAACACTTTAAGAAAAAAGATAAAAAGATCGCCATA
>CAXNIA010000003.1:0-17955 GCA_964202375.1 Candidatus Babeliales bacterium
TCAAGAACATATTTGGAAGGCTGCAAGAGCTAATGTTTCACACAATAAACTATTGCTTAAAATCGAGGACATTTCTAAACTGTTTTTGGACTACTTAAATACTACGAAATTTGACTATAAATTTTTTGGTTTTAAAGCTCAACTTCAAAGCACGAATTAAATGTGAGACCTATAGTTATTTACTATATTTATAAAAATATTAAATCAATAAAAAGAGAACTAATATCAAATTATATTAAAAATTTTATTAAACTAATCATTATAGAATTAATGTGGATAATATTATTTTATTTTAATAAGTTAGAGCTCTGTATAATAACAATATTAATAGCAAATATATTTACAATTAAAAACTTTTTAGATGGGTATAAAATAAAAAAAACAATAGGTTATATTTTATTGCCACAATTATTATGGTTGATAATAGCAGCTATTTTAAACATTCACACTTATATTTTAAACTAAAAAAGGGCATATTTAAATGCCCTTTTTATTAATAAATCTAGATAAATTATTAGATATAAATTACTCAATAATTTTATTATCACGAATAAGTTTAGCGTTCTTATTGCCAACAAAAAATGCAGCAAAAGTCCAAAGTCCTATGATAGAAAGACCTATAAAATTACCTTTGACCATAACTGCATCAAGACCACCTTTAACAAGCGTCTTGGAAATGCTTCCTCCGATAGCTTTAGAGCCACGGCTACCAAATGTTTCAATCCAACTCTTAGCTTTATATTTAACTTCTTTGCTAGTTGGAATATACATCATTTCTTTGCTTGGATTATTAACAGCGTAACTTAAACCTTTACAAAGAACATTAACACTAAAAATAGCTGCTAAAATTTGAGATGGATTTAAAGCACCAAATTTAAAGCTAATTAAAAATGCAACAATTGATAAAGCTAAAATTACTGGATAAAATAATAGACAAAAACGTAAGCCCATTTTTTTTATCATAAAGCTTGTACCAAGTAAAGCCATAACAAATGCTAAACCATTTGTAGCAACTCCAAACCAACCAAGAAATGCGGTGTATTCACTTGTAGAATAAAAGGTACTTCCAGCTGTTTTCATTTGATAGTCAATAATAGTTCCTACTATTTCATAAAGAGTAGAGATACCTAAAACACCTATCAAATATGAATTGGTAAATAATAATTTAAGACCTTCATAGAAAGCTTTAAATATCCCTTCTTTTTTTTCTGCAACTTCTTCTTTTTTCTCTTCTGCTGCAATAGCTTTAGAGCTTACTTGTAAATGAGCTGGAATAACTTTGATAAAATAACTAATAATTATAGGAACCATAGATATCATAAAAGATGATAATATAACAAGGGGCCAAATACTACCATTATTATAGACAACTAATAAGCAACCACTAATAGCTCCAATTTGAGCTCCTGCTACAATCATCGGAAAGCCAGACTTAGCTGATTCTGTACTTGTAGTACCAATTGTAAATGACCAAAATAATGGAATACAAATTGAACCAAAACTTTCTATAGAAAAATAGCTCATCCAACCAACTATTGCTAATGGAAGCCAGCCTAAATACACTTCACCAAATTTAGCACGTAAAATTAAAACAGCAGCTAAAATAGAAAAAAGAGTTCCATAAAAGCCACAAACTATATAAAATAATTGATTTTTCTTATACTTACTTACAAGTATATTATAAATAGCAACAACTAAAAAAATTACAACCACTGACCACATTTTTGCTATGGGTTGATAAATACTACCTTGATTAGCAGCCCAACCAAGTGATTCTGGAAAAGCAATTTTAAACATAATAACATCTTTAACAAGACGCATTGTCCAATAAGAACCAATAAGGCATGCTAAAGTCAAAGAAAGTAAAGAAAACTTTTTTATTTCTTCTTTGTTAATACTAGGCCAAAATGTTTGAATAATAGAACTAAACATTAAGAATCTCCTAAAAAGGCTAAAAAAACAAGCGATCTTAATTAGATCGCGACTAATAATTATAATAATTAAACTTAAAATAGCAATCTAGACAAATAATTTTATAATTTTTAATCTTGTAAAATAACTTGTCTAAAATTAAAGTAAATTTCTTTTAAAGTTTTTTCTACTCCATAACGAATGGTAAACTCTGATATAGCACATGAAGAACATGCACCATTTAATTTGATTATCACATCAAATTTTTCAGAATTTATAATTAAAACTTCAATTAATAAAAGTTCACCGTTATGGCTTTGAGCAACTTCTTTAATTTTACTCAAAGCCATATTAACATTTTCTAATGTTGGAAAAATCATTTATTTATTGAACCCATTCAAGACGAGCAACATATGAGGTATCGCTTACTCGTTGACCAAGATTAATTATTCTCGTATAACCACCTGGACGATCAATATATTTTGGCGCTATTTCAAAAAATAATTTCTTTAAAGCTTCTTCTTTATAAGGTAACAAAGCTTTAACTTGACGACGAACATTAAAATGATTACCTTGTCTTGCTAAAGTTATTACTTTTTCAGCAAGACGTCTTACTTCTTTAACATTTGCTTTAGTAGATGTTAAAGAACCAAAAGTAATAAGATGTATCACTTGGTTACGTAAAAAAGCACGTCTATGAGGTGACTTTAAATTTAATTTAACATTTCCACTTTGATGAATCATGATTTATACTTCTCTTTAATTTACTCAATATCATCTATATTATCTAAATCTTGATTAGGTTTTGATCCAAGCTTTAAACCAATATTATCAAGACTTTCTATTACTTCTTTTAATGACTTACGACCAAAATTTTTAATATTAGCAACTTCATCTTCTGTCATAATAATTAAATCAGCAACATGTTTAATTCCAGCTGCTGAAAGACAATTTTGAGCTCTAACTGATAATTCTAGTTCTTCTATAGGTTTTGAAAGAATCGCTTTATTAACTTCTATTCTTTCTTCAACAATAGTAGTAGGCTTTTCAATTTTAACACTCTCAACAATTATATTAGATTTAAAATCTATCTCATCGTCAGACAAAAAATATAACAATTGTGATCTAATTACAGAAACTGCATAATTAAAAACATCAATTGGGTTTTCTGAACCATTAGTAAAAATAGATATTATTAACTTATCATAATCGATATTATCACCAACACGAGTTTTTTCGATATCAAAAAAAATTTTTGTTACAGGTGAAAATAAAGCATCAATATAGATTCTATCATCATCTTGCAATGCTTTACCTATAGGCCATTTTGCTGTTTGATAGCCACGACCACATTCTACAAAAAATTTAATATTTAAATCGGCATCTGGTGTTGTTTTTGCTAAAATATGATCTAAATTTATAATTTCTAAATTGCTATCACATATTATATCTGATGCTTTAACTACATGCTCACCTTTTAAATTAAGTTGCATGTTTCCACCAAAACCATCTTTTGATCTAACAACAATCTGTTTAATATTTAAAACAAGTTGCATAGCATCTTCAATAGTTCCATCAACTATTGAAAATTCATTATTAACACCTTTGATAATAATAGAAGTTACAGCTGCACCTTCTACACCACCAAGTAATGTTCTGCGTAAAGCATTACCAAAAGTCATACCAAAACCAGTCTCTAAAGGTTGTATAACAACCTGAGCATAGTCCTGTCTTAAAGTTTTTTTATCCCACTGCAAATTAGGAATCGTTAGAGGTTTATACTCTAATTTTCTGCTCATATAATCTCCTGACTACGTACCCTATAAAACGTACTGCAAAATAATGCCAATCACCCACCACTAATTACTTAGAGTAAAGTGTTCAACAATAAGGTGTTCTTCGATTGGAGTTTGTATATCTGCACGAACTGGTAGACGTAAAATTAATCCCTTACGATCATCTTTTTTTAACTCTAACCAATCCGGTACCTTAATAGCTACGCTTAGTCTTTTATCAATAACTTGTTCTAAAAATTTATCTTTAGAAATTACATTAGGAGCAAGAGTAACTTGATCTCCTATATTAACTAAAAAAGAAGGCGAATAAACTTTATTACCATTTACTAAAATATGTCCATGAACAATATTTTGACGAGCTTGAGAACGGCTAACACTTAATTTAAGCCTATAAACAACGTTATCAAGACGTCTTTCAAGTAAACTTAAAAGGTTTTCTCCTGCACCACCCTGAGATTTTTTAGCATTCTCAAAGAATCGTCTAAATTGGCGTTCACGAACACCATACATTTCTTTAACTTTTTGCTTTTCTTGCAACTGAATTCCATAACCTGAAGTTTTACGAACTATTTTTTTAGTTTTTTGTTTATTTTGTTCAGTACTATTTTGTTCAGTTTTTTTTCTATCTAATTTTGTTACCACTGCTTAGTCTCTTTCTAACTAAATACTTAATTAATATTAGTTTAAACACGACGTTTTTTAGGAGGCCTGCAACCATTATGAGGTAATGGTGTAACATCTCTTAAAACTGTAATATTTAAACCTGCAGCTTGAAGAGATCTAACAACGGAATCTCTTCCTGCGCCCAATCCTTGCAAGTTTATCTGCACATCTTTGATCCCTAAAGGAACCATGTCTTTAGCTAATGCAGAACCAATCTTAGAAGCTACAAATGGTGTTCCTTTACGAGCGCCCTTAAAACCAAGTTTTCCAGCACTACAACGAAGTAAAACATCTCCGCCTTCTGTAGTGATAGATACTAATGTATTATTAAAGGTAGCTTTTACATGAGCAACAGCGGTAGTTACTTGTAATTTACTTTTTTTTGCTTTTTTCTTATATGCCATTATTTATCCTGAAAAGAAACTATTTCTTAGCGACCTTACGTTTCAATGCAACTGCACTACCTTTTTTACGAGGACCCTTACGAGTACGAGCATTAGTTTTGGTTCTTTGACCACGTGCAGGCAAAGATTTTTTGTGACGAGAGCCTCGATAAGAACCTATTTCTTGTAAACGTTTAATATTAAGTGTAATTTCTTTACGTAAATAACCTTCAGTAACATAGTTAGCTGTGACTTCTTTTTCTATCATTGAAATTTGATCATCAGAGAGATTTCTTACTCTAAGATCAAAATCAATTTTTAGTTTATCAAGAATGTCTCTTGATAATTTAAGCCCTAAACCAAAAACATTCGGTAAGGCATATTCGATGCGTTTATTGCTTGGTAATGTTACACCTGCAATCCTGGCCATAAAACTCCTCTTTTGCTATCCTTGTCTTTGTTTTAAACGCGGATTCTTTTTATTAATAATATACAATCTACCGCGACGTTTAACAATTTGACAATCAGCGGTTCTTTTTTTTATTGAAGTGCGAACTTTCATAATAATCCTATGTAAAAATTATTTTTTATGACGTCGTACAATTCTTCCACGTGATAAATCATACGTGGAAAGCTCTAACTCTACTGAATCACCAGGTAAGATCTTGATGTAGTTCATACGCATTTTTCCAGAAACATGTCCTAAAACAATGCAGCCTCCCTCAATCACAACTTTAAACATGGCATTCGGTAAAGTTTCTTTTACAACGCCTTCAATTTTTATTATATCCTCTTTTTCTTGTTTCATAACCTAGCTTTTAATTAAATCAAACTATTAGTTAATACTTCTGGTCCATTATCTGTAACTAAAACAGTATCTTCTATATGAGTAGAATAACTTTTATCTTTTGTCCTAACAGTCCAACCATCAGTATCAATATAAACTTCTTCATCACCCATAGTAATCATAGGTTCTATTGCAAAGGTCATTCCAGGTTGAATATATTCACCTGTACCAGATTTGCCATAATTAAGCACTTCTGGATCTTCATGCATTTTTTTACCTATACCATGACCAGCAAAGTCACGTAAAATACCGAATTTATTAGCATCAATTACTTTTTGTATAGCATAAGAAATATCACCTATCCTATTGCCTTTTATTGCTGCAGCTGTTCCCATACTTAAAGCAATTTTTGCTGTATCTAACATTTCAAGTATACGCTTATTTACAGATAAACCCAAATACTTAGGTCTAGCCATATCTGCACAATAATTATTATATGAAGCACAAACATCAATTTTAACTAAATCATTATCCTTTAAAATTAAACTTGATGGTACTCCATGCACTACTATATCATTTACTGAAATGCAACTAACATGTTTATAGCCCATGTATCCTTTACATCTTGGTTCTAATTTTAAAGCAATTATTTTCTTTTCAATAAAAAAATCTATCTCAAAAGTTGTAAGACCTGGTTTTGTAAAAGCTACCGATTCAGCTAAAACTTCAGAAAGTCGCTTTCCAGCTTCTCTCATTTTATTAATTGCCTGATTATTTTTGATTATTATCATTATGTAATACTCCAAAATTTTCAGTAAATAAATAAAAAATATCAGCAATAGACTGATCAGCAAAAATTTCTAAAATTTTAAAATCTTGGAAAATAAAATAATTAATTAAATTAGTTTCATGTTGTCTGTAAATATTTAATCTTTCTTTTATTGATTCAATAATATCATCTTTACGACGAACAAGTTGTGATGAACAATCATCACAATTATTTTCAAGTAAAGAACGATGCTGAGAATCTTTTTCCAAAGAGAAAACTCTTTGACATGATAAATTACTACAAACAACTCTAGACACAATTCTTTTTATTAACTTATCGTCTTCTACAGAAAGCCTAACAATAGATAAATTAAAATTATTGTTTTTAGATATAAAATCTTTTAAAGCTTCAGCCTGAACAACTGTCCTAGGAAAGCCATCTAAAATAATTGAATTAGTATTATTAGTATTGAGTAACCAATCAAAGACCATATTATTTATAATATCATCAGAGATTAACTTTCCAGTCTTAATAATTAAATCAATTTGCTTACCTATTTCTGTCTGTTCAGATATATGCTGACGACATAAGTTACCAGTAGAAATCTGTTCAAATCCCAAATTTTTTACTGCTAAATTAGAAAGGGACCCCTTACCTGAACCAGGGGGTCCTAAAAAAATAATTAAATCTTTTTTTTGACTAATCAACGAGCTACCCTTTTAGATTTTGATGAAATTAATAATGAATCATAATTATGTTCCATTAAATAAGACTCAATTTGTGTCGCAAGTTCTAAAGCAACACCAACTACTATAAGTAATGAAGTGCCACCTAAAAAAAATGGCATACGAGGAATAAAGATTAATAAAATATTAGGAATAGTAGCAAGAAGACCTAGATAAAATGATCCAACTAGCCATAACCTATTTAAAACCTTTTCAAAAAATTGAGCAGTTTGCTTACCAGGTCTTATCCCAGGAACAAATCCACCATCTTTTTTTAAATTTCCTGCCAATTCTTCTGGATTAAACATAGCATCAGCATAAAAAAAGGTGCAATAAACAATCAAAACAAACTGAGTAACAAGATATAAAGCACCAGTTGGAACAAACCAGTCTGCTAAAATCTTAAAAGAAACAAACTTGCTTGCTAGCAAATTAGATAAAAAAACAGGAGCCTGTAAAAAAATACTAGCAAAAATAACTGGCATAATACCAACTGCGTTAAGCTTAAATGGTATAAAAGCCGACTGTCCACCCATTATTTTATTACCAATAACTCTACGAGCATATTGAACTGGAACTTTACGTTCACCTTTTTCAAGAAAAACAACAAATGCTATAATTGATAAATATACCAACAAAATAATTAAAGAATCTAAATAATTAATTGATCCTAAATTTAAAGCATCTTGAGTTTTCATAATATCTGGTATTAGCCTAGAAACAATTCCAGCAAAAATAATCATCGATGAACCATTACCAATACCACGTAAAGAAATCTGATCTGCAAGCCAGATTACAAACATTGAGCCAGCAATTAAAGATAATACTGAAAAAATCCTAAAATTCCATCCTGGAAATAATGCAATCCCTTTAGTTTCAATTGTAATTGTATATAATATACTATACAAAGTCGCAAGAGCTAGAGCTAAATAACGAGTATACTGATTGAAAACTTTTCTACCGTATTCTCCTTCTTTTAATAAAGCCTCTAAGCTTGGTACAGACATGCCTAACATTTGCATCATTAAAGAGGCACTAATATAAGGCATAATCCCTAAAGAAAATAACATACACTTACCTATTGCTGAACCAGTAAAAGTATCAATATATTTAAAAATATTTGATAGAATACCGCCTTCACCAATAAATGAATTCAACTTTGTAAGATCAATCCCCGGAATAGGTATATAAGTACCTAATTGACTTACAATTAAAATACCAAGAGTAAATAATATTTTACCCCTCAACTCTTTAATTGAAAAAACATTTTTAAGATTTTTTAGTACTATCACAGCTTCTTTACTCCTCTAGTAACAAACGAACTTTGCCGCCTACTTTTTCAATTGCTTCTATAGCAGACTTACTACAAGCATGAACTTCAATCTCAAATTTCTTTGATAATTGATAACCACCCAATACTTTAATAAATCCTTTACCATTAATAAGTCTACTTTCAACAAGTAATTCTTTATTAATAATCATACCTTCTTCAAATCGACTTTCTAAAGCCTTTAAAGAAACTATTTCCCATTCTTGTCTAAACCTAGCGTTGTTAAAACCACGTTTTGGTAATCTACGATGCAAAGGCATTTGACCGCCTTCAAACATAGGTCCAACTCTGCCGCCACTACGAGCATTTTGACCTTTACTTCCTTTTCCAGAAGTTCCACCTCTACTACCACCACGACCAACAGTTTTACGTTTCTTAACTGTCTTTACTAAAGAATGAAGTTCATACATTTGAGCCTCGCACTAATTCCTCAACTGTCTTATTACGTAATCTAGCAATATGCTGTGCTGAACGAAGTTTAGATAAAGCATTTAATGTTGCCTTAACAACATTAATCTGATTAGCTGAACCAATAGATTTAGCTAAAACGTCTTTAACTCCTAGAGCATCCATAACAGCTCTAACTGCACCACCAGCAATTACCCCAGTACCTTTATAAGCTGATCTTATAATAACCATACTTGAACCATGCTTACCTTCTACAGGATAAGGTAAAGTAGTACCTCGCAAAGGAAAATCTATCATGTTTTTACGAGCACGAGCAGAAGCTTTATCTATAGCAGAAGTTGCTTCTCTACCTTTACCCTGACCAATACCTATACGACCTTCACGATCTCCAGATACTACAAAAGCTGAAAAACTAAAACGTTTTCCACCTTTAGTAACTTTAGTAACACGACGAACCTTAACAACGGTATCTACAATATTATTTTTTATTGATGTTAATGACATAATCAAACGCCTTCTTTCTTAAAGCTGCATACCGGCTTCTCTTAAACCATCAGCTAAAGCCTTAACTCTACCATGATATAAAAATCTACCACGATCAAAAGCAGCTTTCGCTACACCATTTTCTAAAGCACGCTTAGCTAACTCAAGCCCTACTGCTCGAGCTTTTTCGCTCTTGCTTCCACTTAAATTTTTTAATTCTAAAGAAGAACAACTTGCTATAGTTTTACCATTAATATCTACAATTATTTGACCATAAATATGGTTCAAACTTCTAAAAATAGACAATCGTGGTAAAGCACTAACAAATTTAACTCTAACCCTTAAAGTTCTTCGCTTGCGGCGCTGATTTCTTTTTCTTTCCAATGACATTATAGTTTCCTTAACTATGCTTGAGCATTAATACTACTTAAGCTAAGCTTTTTTCTTACCTTCTTTTCGTACAACATACTCATTAGCCAAGCGAATACCAGTACCTTTATAAGGTTCAGGCTTTCTTAATGAACGAATAGTAGCACAAAACTGACCTAAAGACTCTGGATTAATTGACTTAAGTGTCAAATTTTGACCACTCTTGTCAGATTCGATAGTTATACCTTTAGGTATATTAAGATCAATTTTATGACTAAATCCTAAAGAAAAGCGAATTGAATCACCTTTAATTTCACCTTTGAAACCCAAACCAATAATCTTGATTTGTTTTTCAAATTCTTTAGCTGCACCTTTAATCTTATTATTTAATAAAGCTCTATGTAGTCCCCAAAACTTTTTATTAGCTTTATTTAGATGCGGCATCAAAACATAAAGATTATTTTCTTTCATTTCTGCTTGCAAAAATGAAGGTATATCATAACATCCTGAATCTTTTGGACCATCAAAATTAATACGGCTACCTTCTATTGTAACTTTAACAGGGCCGCATTCAATAGGTTTTCTTCCAATTTTTGACATAATATTTACCAAACCGTACAAATAATTTCACCACCAACAGAATTAGACTTAGCTTGTTTATTTGTTATAACTCCAATACTTGAAGTTAAAATAGAAAGCCCAAGCCCACCAATAACCGGCTTCAAATCTTTAAAGCCGCGATACATACGTCTACCTGGCTTACTTACACGTGATATTTCATGTATTACAGATTCACCATCTACATATTTTAAAAAAATACGTAGATTTTTTTTTACTCCATCACCTTCAATATTAAAATCTCTAATGAAGCCTTCATCTTTAAGAATTAATAAAATTGAATTTTTCAATTTTGAATACGGAATTAAAACAGATAACTTAGATACTGCAATTCCATTTCTTATAATCGTGAGAAAGTCACCAATAACATCCATGACGCCTCCTTTTACCAGCTAGTCTTTTTTACACCAGGCAGAAGACCATTAAGGGCCATTTGCCTAAACATCATACGACTCATTTTAAACATTCTCATATAGCCACGAGCTCTGCCAGTAAGCTGGCAACGATTAACATGTCTAGTTGAGAACTTAGGCGTTTTTTTAGCCTTTTCTATTTGAGCTTTTCTTGCCATCTTTATTTACTTTCCTTTAAAGGGCATGCCTAATTCTTTTAATAAAGTAAAACCTTGAACATCATCTTTAGCTGTAGTATGTACAGTAATATTCATACCAAGAGCTTTATCGTAAGATTCATAATCTACTTCAGGAAATATTATCCATTCCTTGATACCAAGATTATAATTTCCTCTACCATCAAATTTAGTAGGTATACCCTGAAAGTCTCTAACTTGAGGAAGAGCTAATGTTATTAAACGATCTAAGAATTCCCACATGTTTTTTTTACGTAAAGTTACTCGAACACCAATAGGCATTCCTTCACGTAATTTAAATCCTGCTATAGATTTTTTAGCTATTGTTTTAACTGGTTTTTGACCAGTAATTTTTTCAACAACATCTAGTACTTTTTTTAAAGCACGACTGTCTTCTACGGCAGCACCAACACCGATATTTACAACAATTTTAGAAAGACGAGGAACTTCCATAGGATTTTTTAATCCCAAGTCTTTTTGAATATTAGAAAACGCTTTTTCTTTATAAAAACTTTTTAAGCGTGGAATACTAATTTCATTTTTCATGATTACTAGTACTTTCGGGCAAATGAGTTACCAGTATTATCTTTATATTTTAAACAAAAACAGTTATTTTAAAAACCATTTACTTCTTAATAGATTTTTCTTTTAAACATTTAACGTTAGAAGCATCTATTAAACCTTCTATTTTAATGATTCCTGATTTCTGTCCTTGACGCTTTGCTTTAACATGTTTAGTTAGTATAGCAATGTCTTTAACTTTAACTTTACCTACTTTAGGAAAAACTTCAAGAACTATGCTTGTTTTTCCACGATCTTTACCTGTTAAAATAATAACATTATCATTTTTTTTAATATGCATAATCTTTTCCTATAAAACTTCAGGCGCCAATGAAGCAATTTTAGTAAATCCTCTACTACGGATTTCACGAGCAATTGGACCAAAGATACGTGAACCAATTGGTTCTTCATCTTTTATAATTACAGCTGCGTTATCACCAAAACGAATATAGCTCCCATCTTCACGACGAAATTCTTTTCTGGTCCTTACTATAATAGCTGTAACAACATCACCTTTTTTTACAGAACCACCAGGTATCGCACTTTTTACAGCACATTTAATAATATCACCTAAATAGGCATAACGCTTACGAGTACTACCAACAATATGAATACACTGTAAACTTTTTGCACCAGAGTTATCAGCTACTTCAAGATAAGTTTGCTTTTGAATCATGATTAAACCCTAATTAGATGAAATTACACGACTAAGACGCATATATTTTGTCTTAGATATAGGCCTACATTGATAAAATTCAATTTTATTACCAATTTTAGCTACATTCTCTTCATCATGCACTTTAAACTTTTTAAATGAATGCATTACTTTTTCTAAATGAGGGTGCCTATAAACTCTTTCAACCTTAACAACAACAGTTTTATCCATGCTGTCAGATACTACGATACCCTCTATAATTCTTTTATTTGTTTCCATTATGCTTCTTCTTCTTGTGCACGCAAATATTCTTCTTTTATCATCTGCTCTTGCACACCTTCTTGCGTACGCAAATTAATAAAAGTTAAAGCGCGAGCAATATTTTTTCTAAGCTTTCTAAATTGAGAATTATCTTTAATATGATTTGTTCCAGAAGAAAGTCTTAAAGTAAATAAATCCTTTCTACTTTCTTCAAGTTTTTCCAATAATTCTTTTAAAGAAAAACTAGAAAATTGCTTATTTTTCTTACTCATGAGCTACAATAGCCTCTTGCTTTAATTCTTTTTTAACAAATTTAGTTTTAAATGGAAGCTTATAACTAGCTGACTTCAAAAGCTGTTTTGCAGTTTCTTCTGGCAACCCTTCAAGCTCACAAATAATTCTATCTCTTTTAATAACAGAAACCCAAAATTCTGGATTACCTTTACCTTTACCCATACGAGTTTCAGCAGGTTTTTTAGAAACAGGTTTATCAGGAAAAACTCTAAAGAAAAGCTTTCCAACCTTTTTTAATTTACGAGAGATGGTTATACGCACAGCTTCCATTTGTTGAGCAGTTAGCCAACCAGGCTCAACAGCTTGAAGTCCATACTCACCAAAGTAAACATCTCTGGCACCTTTTGATCTACCTTTTCTAGTACCTTTTTGAACTTTACGGTATTTAGTTTTTTTAGGCATTAACATGAAATACTCCTAGATGTTTTTATTAACTGGGTACTCACCACGACATAGCCAAACTTTAACACCAATGATGCCATAAGTTGTCAATGCTTCAGCTACTCCATAATCAATATCAGCTCTTAATGTATGTAATGGAACTGACCCTTCCCTTACCCATTCGCTACGAGCAATCTCTGCTCCAGAAAGGCGACCGCTACAGCAAAGCTTAATACCTTTAGCGCCAGACTTTAATGCACTAAGTGCAGCTTTTTTCATTGCTCTTTTATAGCTAGAACGTCGCTCAATCTGCAAAGCTATACTTTTAGCAATCAATGTTGCATTAAGCTCAGGACGTTTTACTTCCTGAACAGAAATATCAACATTAGTTGCTCCGCATATTTGAGATAAAGACTGCCTTAATTGATTAATCTCTTGACCTTTTTTACCAATAACAACACCAGGTCTAGCTGTATGAACAATAACTTTAACAGCATCGCCAGCTTTTTCTATCTCAACTCTAGAAACTTCAGCACTGTCTAATGCTGAATCAAGAAATTTACGTATTTTAATATCTTGCATTACTTGATCAGCATAAGAACCACGTGCAAACCAGCGCGCGTCCCAATCAAGATAAACTCCAAGTCTAAAACCTTTAGGATGAACCTTTTGTCCCACAGTAATCCTTATTTTTTTTCTTGTTGAACTTTTTTGGTCGCAGCAACATCTACAATAATACTAATATGGCTCATACGTTTCAGATAAGGATTTGAACGTCCCATGGCACCTGGTTTAAAATATTTTATCGTAGGACCATGATCAATACGAATCTCTTTAACTATAAGCTCTTTTGGTGATAGTTTACTCAAATCATTAGCATTAGCTACTGCAGATTTAAGTGTTTTCAAAATAGGCTCAACACGCTTTACTTTATAAATAGTTAACCAATCTAGTGCATAAGAGACATCTTTGCCTCTTATAACATCTGCAATAGGTCTTAACTTATAAGGCGAATAATGAACATATTTTGCCTTAGCTTTAAATTCCATTAATTTCTTTTACCTCTTTACAAACAAACAAATTATATTGGCTTATTTTGCGCCAGCTTTACGTTGACCACTATGCAACCTAAATGTTCTAGTTGGAGCAAACTCACCAAGATAATGTCCAACCATGTTTTCAGTGACATGAACTGAAATATGTTTTCGTCCGTCATGAACGCCAAAAGTTAATCCTACAAAATCAGGAATAACCATACTGCGTCTTGACCAAGTTTTAATAACCTCACGTTTGCCAGATTGTTTTAAGCGTTCAACTTTTACCAACAAATGACTGTCAACGAAAGGTCCTTTTTTAGCAGATCTTGCCATAACAATTAGATACCTTTTTTATTAATATACCATATCTAGTATTACTTGCCACTATTTCTACGACGTATAATTAACTGATTTACACGTTTACGTGTACGAGTACCCTTACAACCTTTACCCCAAGGAGTAGTAGGATGAGATCCAGACTTAGACCTACCTTCACCACCACCATGAGGGTGATCAACAGGATTCATAGCCATACCACGAACTGTAGGCCTAATGCCACGATTTCTAGTACGACCAGCTTTACCCCAAGAAATATTTTTATAATCAGCATTACCGAGCACGCCAACAGTAGCCCAACACTTTAATAATACTTTACGTATTTCACCTGAAGGCATTTTTAAAGTAGCATATTCAGCTTCTTTTGCCATAATCTGAACTGAAGTACCAGCACTTCGTGCAAATACTCCACCAGAACCTGGTCTAATTTCAACATTATAAACAAAAAATCCAACTGGAATATTTGCTAAAGCTGTACTTGAACCTACTTTAACTTCTATGTTTTCACCAGAAATCACAGTATCTCCAACTTTTAAACCTTCAGGAAGAAGTATATATCTATAAGCTCCATTTAAAAATGAAACTAATGCAATACGAACATTACGATTTGGATCATATTCTACAGTAGCTATTCTTCCAGGAACATCATGTTCAGAAAATTTAAAATCAATTAATCTATATTTTCTTGGAGCACCACCACCACGATGTCTAACTGTTATACGACCATAAGCATTACGTCCAGCCTTTTTATTTAAACCTGAAACTAAGGCTTTAGCTGGTGTCGTAGTAGTTAAATCTTTATTGCATATAAAAGTCTGAAAACGCAAAGAAGGGTTTCTTGGTCTTCTTGTTACAATTGCCATTTATTTAAACCTCGTAAATTATTGAGAAGAACCTTCAGATGACATTGTTCCAGACTCACCCACTAAAGATTTTAAATCATAACCTTCTGCAAGTGAAACTATAGCACGTTTATCTCTTTTTCCCACAGTTGTTAAACGTGTTCCAGAAACACGTCTTTTTTTACCCTTACGTATATAAATACGTACAGAATCAACTTTAACATTAAACAATAATTCAATTGCTTGTTTTACCAAAGGCTTATTAGCATGCAAAGAAACTTTTAATACTAATTGCTGCTTGCGATTATTAAGATCTCGGGCTTTTTCTGTGACAACTGGTCCTTTTATGATATCATAAATTGTTAAATCCATCGTTTCACCATTTGCTTAAATTCTTCAATATCTTTTTCAAGTACTACAATTTTAGAGTGAGCTGTTAAATCAACAACATTTACTTGATCAAATAATACCAAAGAAACATTTTTTAAATTAAAAAATGAATACTGAGTAATAAAATCTTCAGGTTTAACTAAAAGCATAATGCGTTCATTGTCAATTCCAGCATCTTTTAAAGAAGCAAATGCTATTTTTGTTTTAGGCTTATTATCTTGAAAAGCAACATTTAAAGACAATATTGCATTATCTTTAAATCTTTTAACAATTACACTTAATAAAGCTTTAATCCTAACACCTGAATTAACTTTTAAAGTTCTTACTCTAGGCATAGGCCCAAAAGTTACGCCACCACCTCTCCATAAAGGAGAACGTGCGGAACCAGCTCTTGCTCTACCAGTACCTTTTTGACGCCAAGGTTTTTTATTTGTTTTATTAACATCGCTTCTGCCTTTGCAGCCAACAGTACCTTGTCTCCATCCCTGCATTAATGATCTAACATATTGTGCATATCCGATAGGAGATAATTCTTTCATCTCAGGAATATTAATATTGATTTCAGCAAGGCTAATAATTTTAGCTGTACTATTTTTAATTGCCATGACTAATTAACCTTTCTCAAATAAACAAGAGAGCCAATATTACCTGGTACTGAACCTTTAACAAGTAAAACTTTACGTTCAGTATCTATTTTTACAATTTGAAGGTTTCTTAAAGCAACAATTTTGCAACCCATATGACCAGGCAATTTTTTACCTTTAATAACTTCACCTTGAGTACGCATAAAACCAATAGATCCTGGTCTTTTGCCCATCATGCAACCATGAGAGTTACTACCACCAGAAAATCCATGTCTTTTTACAACGCCAGCAAAGCCTTTACCTTTGCTTTTAGCATGAACATTTACTTTGTCACCTTCAGTCAAAAAAGATGAATTCATCTCTTGACCAATAGTAGCTGATTCAGGAACTTTTTCTAATCTTACTTCACGTAAAACTGAAAAATAAACTTTTGAATCTTTTAACCATTCAGGCATAAAGCTTATATTGCGATACTTAGGTCTTATATAACCTACTTGAACGGCCTCATACCCCTCTTTTTCTTGTTTTTTTATCTGAGTAATTACCCAAAAAGAGGTATCTATAACTGTAACGGGAATAACCTTATGGTTATCAAAAATTTGGGTGATCCCAACTTTTTTACCCCAAAGACCTTTATTCATTTTTTTTTAAAACTTTCTTTTAAAAACTTTTCAACAAACTAATTATTTTAGATTATTGTATTTCGACATCAACACCAGCTGGAAGATTTACTTTTTGCAAAGCATCCATTGTTTGTTCTGAAGGCATATCAATATCTAAAATTCGTCTATGTGTCGTCAACTCAAACTGCTCGCGGGACTCTTTATCAATATGAGGAGACCTTAAAACTGTAAAAACACGTCGTTTGTTAGGCAAAGGAACAGGCCCCATTAATTGAGAACCTGTTCTTTTTACTGTAAAAACAATTTGTTTAACAGCTTTATCTAGCAGTTGGTGATCATACGACTTTAACAATAAGCGTATTCTCTGTTTTTTCATTAAAAACCCCAAACTTACTCAATAATTTCTATTACCACACCAGAACCAACTGTTCTTCCACCTTCACGAATTGCAAAACGAAGATCTTTCTCCATAGCAATAGGTGAAATAAGTTCAACAATTAACTCAACGTTATCACCAGGCATAACCATTTCACGACCAGCAGGCATAGTTACAATTCCTGTAACGTCTGTAGTACGGAAATAAAATTGTGGACGATAACCATTTAAAAATGGACTATGACGACCACCTTCATCTTTACTTAAAATATAAACTTGGCATTTAAATTTACGATGAGGATTAATGCTTTTTGGAGCACAAAGAACCATGCCGCGTTCAACATCTTCTTTTTTAATACCACGTAATAAAATACCAACATTGTCACCAGCTTGAGCATCATTCATTGTTTTGCAGAACATTTCAACACCAGTTACAACTGTTTTGACATTTGTTCCAAAACCAACTAAATCAACCTCTGCTCCGACTTTAACTTTTCCTCGTTCAATACGACCTGTAGCAACAGTACCACGTCCAGATATTGAAAAGACACCTTCAATAGGCATCAAAAATGGTTTATCAACATCACGAGAAGGAGTAGGTATATAAGTATCAATAGCATTCATTAAATTTTCAATAGATTTAGCACCTAAATCTGAAAGATCATTTTCTAAAGCTTTTAACGCTGAACCACGAATTACCGGAGTTTTGTCTCCTGGGAAATCGTACTTAGATAATAATTCACGAATTTCTTCTTCAACCATGTCGACCATATCAACGTCATCAA
>CAXNIA010000004.1:0-14286 GCA_964202375.1 Candidatus Babeliales bacterium
TCGAATATTGATATTTTCGATAATAGGTTTTATGATATAAGTATAATCAAAAAAAGTAGGTTACATGGATATACAAAAGTCTCCTGCAGGACAAATCATTAAATCACCCAAAGGATATAATGCCTTTATACCCCATAGCTTGCCACCTAAGCTAGAGTGGAATAACGCGGTGGTAAATAGCTTGTCTCGTGCTGATTTCTTGCTTGGAAAATTAGCGCGAGAAGGCAGTAGATTACCTAACCCTCACCTTTTGATGCGCCCATTTATTATTCGAGAAGCAGTGCTGTCTAGCAAAATTGAAGGCACCCAAGCAACTTTAGGGGAAATATTAGCCGCTAACGCCGGTATTAATGTAAAGCAAAACCCCGATGATCTCAAAGAAGTACAAAATTATATCAAGGCACTTGATTATGGGCTTGAAAGGTTAACTAATCTTCCATTATCACTACGCCTTATTAAAGAAATTCATGAGCACTTGATGCAAGGTGTTAGGGGCTCTAATGCAACACCAGGAGAATTTAGGCATAGTCAAAATTGGATTGGCTCTCCTGGGTGTACGCTAAACACAGCTAAGTTTATACCACCACCACCTGACAATTTGATGAATTGCTTAGAAGAATTGGAGAGTTTTTTACATGATAGATCATTACCGCCCTTGATACATATAGCCCTTTGTCATTATCAATTTGAAGCCATTCACCCTTTTTTAGATGGTAATGGGCGTGTTGGGCGATTGCTGATCATGCTATTGCTGGTTGAGCAAAAAATGCTGCCTTCGCCTTTGCTCTATTTATCTGCATTTTTTGAAGCAACACGTGATGAGTATTATAAACAACTTTATAATGTCAGTGCAAAAGGTAATTGGCATGAATGGTTAATGTATTTTCTTAATGGTGTTGCTATTCAATCAGAAGATGTTTTATCACGAGCTGAGCGTATCAATGATTTATTAAATCAATGGAAAATAGATGTTGCAAGCAGTGGTTCTCAAGTTCCTGCTGACTTGGTGCAGCATTTAGCGGTGAATCCTTATTTTACCACTAGTAAAATTGCTGAAGACCTAGGTATTGCTTATAGTACTGCCCAAAGAGGTATTCAAAGACTTGAGTCTGCAGGCATTGTTACACAGACTAACGATAATAAGCGAGACAAAGTCTATTGTGCTACTGCAATATTAAATATTCTAGAAGAGCCTACAAAAATAATGGCGGATGTGTAACTACTCATCTATTACTTAATTAATATTTTTTAGAGCCCTACGCTTACTTTGTAAGCTCTCGGGACTCGGGCCCCTGGCGGGGCCTAATCGCTTTCTTTAAGAAGTAGTTTTTTATATTCTTTAGCCCAGTTATCTTTACCTACGGTTATTGAGTAAATACTAAATTAGTAATAAAAATAGTAACTACCCAGCTATCACTTAATTAATATTTTTGTAACTACTCAGCTATTGCTTAATTAATGTTTTCTTAGAAGCCCTACGATTGCTTCACAATCTCCCGGGACACCGTCCCGGCAGGGACTATTCGCTTTTTGTTAAGAAGTAGCAAATTAAATTTGTAGCTTATGCAATAAAGCGTAGGCAAGCATCAAAAAGTATAATTATTATTTAAAAAAGGGCGATTAGGCCCCGCCAGGGGCCCACGTCCCCGGAGATTGCATATAATGCAATCGTAGGGTTTCGTAAGAAGTCTAATACCTAAAAACTTAATATACTATTAATTAAGCAATAGTTGAGCAATCATAAATAAATTTCTAATAACTCTTTTAAATTTTTAGTATCAACAGAAAGCTCTAATGCTTTCTGTTTACTTTGATTAAATAAATTAGATAGTCTATCAAATAAATTATCTAGTTCTTGACTAAACTTTTTAGTTTTTTCTAAATTAAAATCTAATAAATTATTATCTTTTGCTAGGCTTTCACCTAATTTATTTAAAAAAAAATTAATTTTTTCAAATGTTTCTAAATCACAAATTGTTTGTTCACTAAATATTAAATATTGTTTAATTAATTTTTTATTTAAGTCTGCATAGATTTTATTAATTTCTTGAAGCTGTATTTTAAGTAGTTTTATTAAACCTTTTTTTTGAATATTATTTTGATCTTGAGTATATTTTTGACATTTTTCATTAAACTTTAATATTTTACTTTCTTCTTCTAATAAAAATTCTTGAGTTAATCTTTTATTATATTCATCTTTTTCCACTAAAACATTATCTATAAAATAATTTAAAATAATTTCTTGATCTTGTTTGAAAATAAATTTAAAATTATGTCCATTTATATCTTTTTGTTCTTGAAATAAAGACGATTGACTTGCATTAGAATAAATAGTTAATAAAATAAAAATAATAAACAAGATGTTAAGCTCTTTCGACTAAAATAAACTATTGTTATACTGATTTATATTAGTGACAAAATAAAAGTCAACAGGAAATTTTTAATGCGTAGAAAAAAAGGTTTTTTTTCAATATCTGCTGTAGCTAAAATGTTTGCTGTACATCAGCAAACTATAAGGTTATATGAAAAAGAGGGTCTTCTAACACCCAAACGTACTGATGGTAATACTCGTATTTTTTCTGAAGAAGATGTTGATCGCCTTGAAGAAATTATTCACTTAACGCATAAATTAGGTATTAATATAGCTGGGGTCCAGATGATTTTAAAGCTGCAACGACAAATAAAGAAAATGCAAAAAGAAACCAATGCTATTTTTGAAGCAGCTCATGAAGAATTACGTAAAGAAGCTACAATTAGTGAAGAAATATTAGAAGAAACAGCTTTGAGTTTAACTAAATTAAGAAAAAATGCTTTACAAAAGCAAAATAATAACCAAGAATTAAAAACTGCTGATATTTCTATAGAGTATGATGAAGATTAAAAATGTGTTATTATGGTAATACGTCTAGGTTTAATACCAAGAAAGGAACTGAGAAATGGAAGATCGCTTTGAACAACAAGAACAACTTGTCCTCTCTCAAGATCTCTTAAGTCTTATAGAATGGCTACTAAAGCATAATCAAGAAGGTATTGTAAATCTAATTAACCAAGCATTACAGCGTGGATTAGCTGAAGAACTTAAAAGAACCCGTAGTTCTTTTCCACCTGAAGATGCTCATTATACAATTATTGATTTTTTAGAAACATTAGAATCTGCTCTTGTAAGTGGTCTACAGGAAAGAACACTTTCTGATGTTACTCAAAAAAAACTAATTCCGGCTTTAAATAGAATCGACATTACAAGTTGCTCTAAAGCAACTATTGATTCTTCGGCAGCACTTGTTAGTTCTAAAAATTTAATAGCATCTGTAGATGAAGCTAAAATTGAATTATATAAAGAATTATTAAGACTTTGGAAGCCTGAAGAAAGTTATGATGATCTTGTAAATTAAAATTTAATTTTTAGGGGCCAAGAGGCCCCTAAAAAATTAACTTAATTTTTTAGATAACATATCAAATGTATCAGCTTGTTTACGTAATGTTGTGCTCATATCTAGTAAATGACCAGAAATAGTTTTCTTTTGACCATTTAAATTTAAAACCTTTTTAAGATCAGGTTTTAAGCTTAAAGCATGGTTAATTAATTCCTCTTTGCCTTCTATTTCAGTTAATGCTATCAAAAGCAATAATGATAAATCAGCTTGAGGTGTTGGAATAACATAATTAATAGAATCTTTATTTAAAAGTTTTTTAGCACTTGCCAAGTCACCACCCATTAAAGCTGCCATAAACTCTTGCATTGTCATTTCTTCTTTAGATGGAGCTGGTTGTTGAGGTTTTTCTGCCATAGGAGCAGCAGGTTTTTTAGCAGTAGCTGGTGTTTTTAAGATTTTATCTATTTCTTGACCTAAGCCCGCTTTATCTTTGTAACCACTAAATCTACCTATTTCTTTACCATTATTAAATACTACCATAGTTGGAAAAGATTTTACGCCGTGTTTTTCAAATAAAGCTTTGCTGTCTTTTTTGCCTTCAACGCTTACTTGGATAAATTTTAGATCTTTTCTATCTTTTGCTAATTCTTCTAATTGTGGTCCAACCATTTTGCAAGGTCCGCACCAAGGTGCAAAAAATTTAACAATTACAGGCATTTTAGTAGAGCTAAGAAGATTATTTAATTCAGCCATATCTTCTACCATTAATATAGCGCCATCTTTAGGCATATCTTTAGATGTATCTTTAGCATTAGCTTTGCAATTAGCATCTTTGGCTGGTTTTGCTAATAAATCTTCTAAGTCTTCTAAAGACTTTTCTGCATTTTGGATATCCATTTCAATAGCGGCTTCTTTGCTGCCAAAACTCCCTTTAGGGTAAACTACAGAAGTAAGTAATAACAAAGACATGAACATAGATTTAATTATCATATATTTTCCTATGATTATTAAGGGTTTAACTAATCTCGATACTTTTTAACATTTAAAATGTATTATAGTAAATTTAAAAATTCAATAATTATAGATTTAAATTATTATTTTATGTAACTGTAAAACAATATTTAAATTATTTTATATATTTCTTGAAAAAAAAAATAAAATGTTTTACATATCTATAGTTCAAATAAAAAAATAAGTCAGAATTTTAAATTCTAAAATAACTAAATTAGTAAATGAACAAATAGCATAGATTTTGACTTTTTTGAGATCAATAAAGGTAAAAAGAATGTCAATGGTAAAAAGTTCAGGGTTGCAATTTGATTTTATACCAGCAATAAGTACTGATAATTATGCTACTGCAATAGTTATTGTTCCCAAAATTATTAGTAAAAAAATTTATGATCATATTAGTTCTTCAGAAGCTAAAAGATTAAATCCTTATGGTTTTCATCAATCAACGGCAACGCCTATAGAATATATTGAAAAAAACTTAAGAGGTTCTATTTTAAATAATTTAAAAGAATTTTTATTACGTTACACTGTGCTTAATTTTATATATAAAAGCTTAAGAGATAATCATATCTCAAATATAGGCTCACCGCTTTTAGCTGATATTAATATTGATGAAGAATTTAATTTTAAATTTACTTTTAAGCTTGTAACTGCTCAAGCTGAACAAATTATGGATTGGCACTATGCTCTTTTTAAATCACCTTTACGTAAAAATTACAAAGATTTAGACAAAAGAGCTAAAGAGTTTATAGAAGAAGAATTAATCAAAGAAAAAGATTATAAAGAGATTAATAAAATTCAAAATGGTGACTGGGTATGTTTTAGTACTTGGCTATGTGATGAAAAATTAAACCCAATTTTTCCAGAAGATTCTACTGATTTATGGTTAAGAATAGGAAATGATGAAGTTAATATTCCATTTCAAGAAATTTTTGTAGATAAATTTATTGGTCAATCATTTATAACTGATAACATGTGTATTCAAGAATATTTTAATAGTCAGATTGAAAATCAGCATAAATATTTAATAACAATAAAAGATATTGTAAACAATGGTTTTTTTTCAATTGAACAGTTCAAAAAACATTTTAAGATAAAAACTCATAAGTCTGCTCATCAAAAAATGATTGAGACTTTTTCTTCTACTAATGATTTATCTTTAAGAAAAACTATTATTGAACATCTTTTTGATTTTTTATTATCAAAGCATAAAGTAAATTTACCTCAGCACGCTATCACACGCCAACAAAGATCTGTTATAGAAGGTCTACAAGAAATACCAGACTACAATGTTTATAGGGCGCAAAAAGATTTTAATAAAAATGTTCAAAATTTAGCTATCAGGCAACTTCAAGAATTAGTCTTAACAGATTATATAGCTTTTCAAGAATCAATTAATGTTGATGAAAATGATTTAAAAAATTATTTAAATCTTACCTTAAGACCAAGGGCAAATGAATTTATTTATTTTAAACATTCAGCTATAAACCCTAATGAACAAGAATGGCCTATTCCTGCTGAACTTTTAAAATCAATGTGTCTTAAAGAAAAAACTTTAACTCATATTTTACAAATTTTAAGCTGATATGATTAAACATAAATTAATAATTATAGGTTCAGGACCAGCCGGGCTGACAGCTGCTATATATGCAGCTAGGGCAGACTTACAACCTATTTTATTTGAAGGCGATAAGCCAGGCGGACAATTAATGGGAACTAGTTTAGTTGAAAACTGGCCTGGTTATGATGAAATAATGGGGCCAGTGCTGATGTTAAAGATGCGGGCTCAGGCAGAAAAATTAGGCACAATCTTTAAATCAGAATCTATTATAAAGTTAGAAAAAAAAGATATTTTTATTTTAACAACTAATAAACAAACCTATTTAGCTGATGCTGTAATTATAGCAACCGGCTCCAATTATAAAAAATTAAATTGTCCAGGTGAAGATTTATATTGGGGCAAAGGTGTTACTACTTGCGCTGTTTGTGATGGGGCTTTTTATAGAAACAAACCTGTAGCTGTAATTGGCGGCGGTGATACAGCAATGGAAGATGCTTTATTTATGACTAAATTTACTGATCAGATAACTATTATTCATATTTTAGATAAATTAACGGCTTCTAAGGTCTTGCAAAAAAGAGTTTTAGAAAATAAAAATATAAAAATAATTTATAATAGCTTGGTAATTAAATATACAGGTGATAATCAACACTTAAAAAGCTTAACTTATAAAAATTTACAAACTAATCAAGAAAGTATTTTGCTTGTTGATGCTTCTTTTACTGCTATAGGTCTTAAGCCAAATACTGATTTTTTACCACCAGAGGTTCAAAAAACTACTTATGGTCATATAGTAACTCAGTTTGAAAGCACTAGGACTAGTTTGCCAGGGTTGTTTGCTGCCGGTGATGTTGTAGATGCTATTTACAGACAAGCTATTACTTCTGCTGGTTCTGGATGTAAGGCTGCTCTAGATGCAGAAAAATATCTTTCTAATTTATAAATTTGTAGTAACTACTTAGCTATTACTTAAAATATATTGCCCTACGCTCACTGCGTTAGCTCCGGGGACACGGGCCCCTGGCGCGGCCTATTCGCCCTTTTTTTAGATAAGAATTATTATTATTATTACTAGTCCTACACTTACTACGTCAACTATTACTTAATTATAATATGCTTTGCCCTACGCTTACTAAGTAAGCTTCGGGGACACGGGCCCCTGGCGGGGCCTTATCGCCCTTTTTTTAGATAAGAATTATTATTATTACTAGTCCTAAACTTACTACGTCAACTATTACTTAATTATAATATGCTTTGCCCTACGCTTACTGCGTTAGCTCCGGGGACACGGGCCCCTGGCGGGGCCTTATCGCCCTTTTTTAAACAATAATTATACTTTTTGATGCTTGCCTAGGCTTTACTGCATAAGCTACAAATTTAATTTGTTACTTCTTAACAAAAAGCGAATAGTCCCCGCCGGGACCCCTGTACCCGGAGCTTACCTAGTAAGCGCAGGGCAAAGCATATCATTAAACAAATATTTATAATTTTTTATATTTACCCATGCTTATTGAGTAAAAACTTTGTATTTTTATTTAAATTTGCTATTTGTAATTATTACTATATAGTAAAACTAATATATAATTAATATTATGCTAGGATAAAAATGAAAAAAATATTAAATTTATTGTTTGTTGTTTTTGCATTTAATATGTCTATTGGTGCATCTGAAGTTGGTGGTGGATCATTTTGGAAAAATTTAAATAATAATTTGTCTACTTTTTTTAAAGGTAAATTAGCATTAAAGTCAACTGAAAATCATCCTTGGTTTCTGGGTAACGGAGACAGCATAGGTAACAATGATTTTCATGCTCGACTAAATCAGTTGCAATCTATCGGTGGCATAACAGATAAAAGTATTTGGAATAAAGAAGTAATAGATGTTGCCCCAAAATATAATTGGAAATCTCAGGTAACAATGTTTAAAGATCAAATTTCAACAACCATAAGCTATTATTGCTTTTTGCATAAAGTTTTAAAAAAATCTTAAACCTGAAAACATTTGAGATCATTAAGTATTAGTCAACAATATTGCAATATTGTATTTTTTAAAAATACATAATATTGAAATAAATTTTAATTTAAATTTGCATAACTGCAAATATATATTTATAATAATTAAATATATAATACAATAAAGAGTCATAAATGAAATTAAAAAATAAATTTTTATTAGCTTTAATGTTAATAAGTAGCTTAATAAATTGTTCTGAAGATAAATTTGAACGAGGTAGATTTAAACTTAATGCTAGTAGTGCTGTACCTTTTGGCGCTGGTATTTTTCAAACTGAAGAAGAAGACGAATTAGCCTCAGGATCTATTTCTTCCATGAGTTCTGACGAAGATGAAGATAGTGAAGAAGAGGGATACCCTGATTTTCGAATAAGTCGAACAATTAAAGCTATTTCAGGTTCATCAAGTGATACACCTAAAAAGACTCTGACTCCTATTGAAGAATCTTTTATTGAAGAATCTTTAGATGAATATAAATCTAAACTAGGTGAATCTAAATCTAATTCTAATAGTGCTGTAGTTTGCAGTGGTTTTTTTAAAGCTAAAGCTTCAGAAGAAGAAGACGACTCAACCTCAGAATTACTTTTTTTCATGGCTTTTAGCGAAACAGATGCCTGCCCTGATTCTTCTAATGAAGAATCTTTAAAAGATAAAGAACTAAAACATTTTACGATGGAAAAGCTTGATGAAGTAGTAAGTAGTAGATCTAATAGTAGGTTGTCAAGTGATCCTACACCAATTAAAAGTGGTGCTTCACCAATAGCCCAAAAACAATGTACTTCACCTTCATTTCAAAGACAATTTTCTTCGCCAAATCCCAGTAGCAGTATTTCAGTAAGATTTAATGCAGCTAGTGTAAGAGCTATGACTACAACAACAAAAGGAATTTGTGGTACTTGTCACCCAGAAGGTGGAATTGTTTTTTTTAACTAGTTTATAGATTAATTGTAAAACAAAATGTCATAATTTGTAGTTAAAAGTACGTTTATTAATTGTATACATAAATATCTTTTTAGTTATTTGTAGCTACTTAGCTATTATTTAATTCTAATATATTGCTGCCCTACGATTACTACGTAATCTCCGGGTACAGGGGCCCCTGGCGGGGCCTAAATGCTTTTTTTAAGAAGCAATTTTGTAACTACTCAATTATATAAGGAAAATGTAAAATTTTATTTTTAGTATTGTTAATGTTGCACTATAAATTAATTGAAAAATATAAAAAAAGCGAATAGTCCCCGCCGGGACAGTGTCCCCGGAGATTACATAGTAATCGTATGGCAAATTTATAACATTTAAAAATATTAATTTAGTAATAATTGATAATTTGTAAATTTGGACATTTTGTTTTGCGGTCGCTATATATTTATTGGGTAAAACCCGTTTTTAATTTTTAACTAATTCTAGATTGTCTTAAATAATGTTAAGCTAAAATAAATAAATAAAAGATTGGTTAATATTTAGTAATGTTACAAATAAAAAATTTAACTGTAAAAGTAGCTGAAAAAGTAATAATTAACAATTTAGATATTGCTTTTTTAGATTCTACTACTACTTATTTATTAGGGCCTAATGGGGCTGGCAAAAGCAGCTTTGCTATGTCTTTAATTGGTTATTTTAAATATAATATTACAGGTGAGATCAATTTAAATGAGATAAATATTTCAGATCTGCCAACTTATAAAAGAGCCAGAAATGGTCTTTTTGTTAGCTTGCAATATCCACAGGATTTGCCTGGGATAATGATTAAAGAATTTATTTTTGAATCTTACAAAGCTATTTTATACCAAGATAGCATTCAAGATATAAAAAAAATTACAGAGCTATTTGATGCTGAATTTGCTAAAGGTGCTAAATTAGTAGGGCTAGAAAATATTGAAAATAGATTCATAGAAGGCCTTTCTGGTGGTCAGAAAAAACGTTTAGAGTTATTACAAATTTATTTAACTAAACCAAAATGTATTGTTTTAGATGAGATAGATTCAGGAATGGATGAAGATGGCAAAATAGCTATCAAAAATGTACTTAAATATTGCAAAGAAGCTGATCCTAATTTAATAGTAATAATTATTACTCATAATAAAGACAATCAAATCTTTAGCCCTGATAGAATCTTATTTATTAATAATGGAGTAATTAATGAATAAATGTAGGTAACTATAAAAAATTATAAATATTTATTTAATTTATATATTTTGCCCTCCGCTTACTTTGTAAGCTCCGGGGACAGGGGTCCCGGCGGGGACTATTCGCTTTTATTAAGAAGTAATTTTTTATATGTTTTAGCCTAGTTGTTATGTCCTAAAGTTATTGAACAAATATCTCTTATCTAAGGTTATTGAGCAAATACTTAAATATTAAATATTTTAAATATTACAAGCTTGCCCTACGCTTATTGCGTAAGCTCCAGGGACAGGGGTCCCGGCGGGGACTATAAGCTTTTTTTAAGAAGTAGTAAATTAAATTTGTATTTTATGCAGTAAAGAATAGGGCAAGCACCAAAAAGCATAATTATTATTTTAAAAAAGGCGATTACGCGTCGCCAGGGGCCCCTGTCTCCGGAGCTTACAAAGTAAGCGCAGGGTAAGTTTATAACACTTAATAACCAATAGCTGAGTAGTTACAATTAATGAATAATAAGTCAAATAAAGAAATAATAGAAGAAATATCTCTTAAGAAAAATGAACCTCTTTGGATGTTAGAATTTAGGTTAAAAGCTTTAGAATATTATTCAAATACTAAAACACCAACTTGGGGTGCTGATTTATCAAAACTTAATGAAAACAGCATAGAATATTATATTAAACCAGTAAAAGATCTGCAATATGACTGGGCTGATGTACCTGAAGATATAAAAAAAACTTTTGATGATTTGGGTATTCCAAAAGCTGAGCAAGAAATTCTGGCAGGAGTTGGTGCGCAATATGATTCAGAGCTGATCTATAAAAGTTTAAAAAAAGAATGGTCAGATAAAGGCGTATTATTTATGGATATTAGTCAAGCACTAGTAGATCATAAAGAGCTTGTTGAAAAATATTTTGCAACAGTTGTGCCTTATCATGATAATAAATTTGCAGCCTTAAATTCAGCATTCTGGAGTGGTGGAAGCTTTGTTTATATACCTAAAAATGTTGAAATAACTGTACCGCTACAAGCTTATTTTAGAATTAATACTCAAGCAATGGGTCAGTTTGAAAGAACCTTGATAATTGCTGAAGAAAATAGCAAAGTGCATTATATAGAAGGTTGCAGTGCTCCACTGTATCGTAAAAACTCTCTGCATAGCGCTGTTGTTGAAATAATAGCTCTAAAAGGCTCACAAGTTCGTTATACTACTATTCAAAATTGGGCTCATAATATTTACAACTTAGTAACAAAAAGAGCTTTTGCTTATGAAAATGCCCATGTAGAATGGGTTGATGGTAATTTTGGTAGCTGCGTTACTATGAAATATCCGAGTGTTATTTTAAAGGGAGAAAACTCTAAAGCTACTATAGTTTCACTAGCTGTAGCTGATAATGTTCAGCATCAAGATGTCGGAGCTAAAGTTATTCATTTAGCAAACAATAGTTGCTCTAACGTGATATCTAAATCTATTTCTAAAAAAAATGGGCGATCTTCTTATCGTGGCTTAATAGCTGTAGCTGAAAATGTTACAGGATGCAAATCTGCTGTAAAATGTGATGCTTTATTATTTGATAATGCTCAATCAGATACATACCCTATGATAAAAATTAAAGGTGAATGTGATCTTGAGCATGAAGCTTCTGTGACCAATATCTCTGAGGAGCAAATTTTTTATGCCACAAGTAGGGGTATAACTTCTGAAAAAGCTCAGGCTATGGTTATAAATGGTTTTGTAGGTACATTTATAAATGAGCTACCATTAGAATATGCTATAGAGATTAATAAATTACTAGCGCATCAAATGGAAGGTTCTATAGGATGAGTATAGAATGAAAATATAGGATGAAAAGTATTTGCTCAATAAACGTAGATAACTATAAAAAATTATAAATATTTATTAATTATATATTTTGCCCTCCGCTTACTTTGTAAGCTCCGGGGACATTGGCCCGGCGGGGCCTATGCGCTTTTTTTAATTTTTTAATTAATTTATAGTGCAACGTTAACAATACTAATAATAAAATTTTATATTTTTCTTATATAGTTGAGTAGTTACAAAATTGCTTCTTAAGAAAAGGCGTATAGGCCCCGCCAGGGGCCCCTGTCCCCGGAGATTGTGAAACAATCGTAGGGCAATATATTATAATTAAGTAATAACTGAGTAGTTAATATTTATTTAATTATATATTTCTTACTATGTAAGCTCTCGGGACACTGTCTCGGCGTGGACTATTCGCTTTTCTTAAGAAGTAATTTCTTATATATTTTAGCTGATTAGTTCTTGTGTGCTAAAGTTATTAAGTAAATAAGATAAAAATATAGGATGAAAATATAGGATGAGTATAGGATGTATAGCAGTAGATAGGCATGATTGTGCTCAAATGGTAAATTTAAAATATTTAGATTTTTATGATAATTGGAACTGGTCCCAAGTTGTTTTTGCTGACAATATTGGACAGCTTGATTTAATCGTAGAAAATAAAGTAATAATTTATATTAAAAAATATCAGCAAGCTTCTTTTGAATCTACGTTTAAGCCATTTACTAATATTTTAATTATTTTAGAAGAAGATTCTCAACTTGATTTAATAATTAATAAAAATTCTAATAATTGCTTAATTCAAATCTTAATGCCTGAACCAGGAGCTACTTTTAATTGTTATTTTAGAGCTATTATCAAAGAAGAATTTGGTTTAAATATAGAATGTGATCAAATAGCAAACAATACTAAAGTATTAATTAATGGTAAATTTATAGTTAATAAGCAAAAAAAACTGCTAGCATTTGGTAAAATAAAAATGCATAATACCGCTTTTAACTCTTCTTCGGAGCTTTATTTAAAAGCTTTAAGAGAAGATGCTAAATCTGTTATTACAGTATCGCCTATTTTAGAAGTTTTAAATAAAAATGTAACAGCTAAACATGGTAGCGCTATTTTAACAATTGAAAAACAACATGTTTGGCCATTTATAGTAAAAGGTATTTCATATGATAAAGCTGCTAGTTTATTAAAAAATGCTTTTTTAAAAGGATTATAATTTGGCTTTAATTTCATCTAAAGAGTATCCATTATTAAAAAATGGCTTAATATATTTTGATAGTAGTGCCTTAGCTCCAATGCCTGAAGTAGTGGTAAATGCTGTTATAGATGCTATGCATAATTCTGCACCAATTTCAAGAGGTCTTTATGATGCTAGCGAAAATGCTACAACTTTATATGAAAATAGTAGAAGAGAAGTTGCTCAATTTATTAATGCCTTGCCTTCAGAAATTAGTTTTTCTACAAACAGTACTCAAATAATTAACAATTTAGCCAGATCACTTGCTGAAAAACTAACTAAAGATGATGAAATAATAATCACTGAATTTGAACATCATTCTAATTTGGTAATCTGGCAAGAAATTGCTTTTGCAAAAAAATGTAAATTAAAATTTATAAAAGCTGAGTTTATAAATGGTATAGCTAGATTCGATCTTAAACAATATGAATCTTTGCTATCAAAAAAAACTAAAATAGTTAGTTTTACAGCTATCAGTAATGTAATAGGTGCTATTGAACCTATCAATAAAATAGCTGAAATGGCACATGCTTATAACGCTTTTGTAATAGTTGATGCAGCCCAATACTTGGCTCATTATAAAACTGATGTAAAAAATATTAAAGCTGATGCTATAGTATTTTCTGGTCATAAAATTGGTGCTTTACCAGGTACAGCGTTTTTATATATCAATGAAAATAAAATTGATTTTTTAAGACCAGCCGTTTTTGGTGGTGGCATGGTATTTGCAGTTGACATCAAAAAAACCTTATTACTTGATAATATTAGAAAGTTTGAAGCAGGTACACCAGCTTTTGTAAATATTATTAGTCTACAAGCTGCTATTAAATTTTTTAAAGAAAAAATAGATTTTGAACTATTGCATCAACATGAATTAATGCTATCAAAAAGATTGCAAAATGGTTTAATAAGCTTAAAAGCTAAGATATATAGCGATCCTCAAACTCATCTAGTAACTTTTAGCCTGGATAAATATCATCCCCATGATATAGCTGCTTGGTGTAATAATTTTAATATTGCTATTAGAGCAGGTGATCATTGTGCACAACCGCTACATAAAATTTTAAATATTAATGGTACAATAAGAGCAAGCTTTGGAGCTTACAATAAATATGAAGATATCGATTTATTTTTAGATTCT
>CAXNIA010000005.1:0-11056 GCA_964202375.1 Candidatus Babeliales bacterium
GCTGAGCAAAAATCTTTACAAATTGTAGGTTATTTCAGTAAGACTACCTCTCCTGAAAGAATTGCGGCTTATTTCTCACCTATTGATAAAAGGCAGTTAGTTAGTACAAATTTGGGTTCTACTAGTTATTATAAAAGAGAAAATGACATAGTAGCAGCTTATTTTAAAGTTTTATCTAATAATATAGAAGATGTTTTAACTTCAGATTTTAAAAGTATTATTAATTTTTGCCCTGAAAGGCAAGTTCAAGGATTAGGGCTTAATTTTAGGTACAGATTTAATGATTGTTATTGGTTTGATTGCTCATTACCTATAGAATCAGTTAAAACTAGTATGGGTCTTAGTGAAAAAGTAATTACGCCTTTAAATGCTCCAGTATTAGACCAAGTGCAAGCATTACCTAAATCTGAAGGTTATACAGAAAATATGACCGAAGCATTAAGTAATCCATTAATGAGGTATCAAAAAATAGATAATAGATGGCATAAAAAAACTGGCATAGCCGATATAGAAATTGTAATTGGCCGTGATTGGAACAGTATGGAATGCGGACAGTTAAGATCTTTTTTTGGTGCTGTGATCCCAACTGGTAATAAACCTAATGGTGTTTATTTATACGAACCAATAGTAGGTAATAATCATCACTGGGGAGTAACTTGGGGCGCTGAAGGTATTTTTAAATCTTGGTGCTTGTCTTTTGCTGATTTATTTGTTGTGTATGACATTCAATCTAAATTTTTATTTCAAAACCAACAGCGTCGTGGTGTAGACCTAATAGGTAAGCCTTGGGGTAGATATGTTTGGGTTGAAGATCAATCAAGCCCTCAGGAGATAGATTTTGGGGCAAACAGGCTTACTTTATGTTTAAATGTTACTCCAAGATATCAGATGATTATAAATACAGGAGTTTTACTTAAAGGTGATTGTTGGACTTTTGAGATTGGGTATAACTTTTTTGCAAGAGCAGGGGAAGAGGTTTGTTTAGCTAATAAATGGGTAGAAAATATTGGCTATGTCGATATTGAAAAATATTTAGAAGGCGAATCTAAAACTGCTAGTTATTCAATTATTCAAGCTGCTACTGGTAATGGTATAAGTGTAGACATTGATGAAGATGAAAATCCAATTTTTGTGCCGATTAAAGCATGCGATTTAAATCTTTTATCAGCAGCTCATCCAGGTATGCAATCTCAAACTATGTATGCTGCTTTAGAATATAAAACTGCTGGTAAGTATTTAGATTTTCTTAGCACTATAGGTTCCTCTTATGAATTTAATAGTCATAATAATGCACCAGAAAGATGGACTGTTTGGGGAAAACTAGGCTTTTTATTTTAATTAGAGTTTTTTAGGATCTCTCTTCTTATATTAGAATATTTACGAAACCCTACGATTACTACGTAATCTCCGGGGACACTGTCCCGGCGGTGACTATTCGCTTTTTTCAAGAAGAGACAAGTTAAATTTATAACTTACTGGTCTTGCTTTATCTTAGTTTTTTTCCTTAAGTTGATGCCATTGGCCCTTGGCGGGGCCTAAACGCCTTTTTTAAGAAGCAATTTTGTAACTAATCAACTATATAAGAAAAATATGTTTTTTTGTTTTTAGTCTTATGGTATTGCACTATAGAAATGATAGAAAAAAGAAAAAAAGCGAATAGTCCCCGCCGGGACAGTGTCCCCGGAGCTTACAAAGTAAGCGTAGGGCAAGTTTATAACGCACACAAAAATTAATTTATTATTAATTAAGCAATAGCTGAGTAGTTACAAATTTAGTTTTTTAGGATCTCTCTTCTTCTGTTTTCCAAAGAGTATTAAAAATTTGGTAAAACAAAAAAACACCAAAAACTACGATTATAAAATTAAAGATAGCTTCAAGTAAATTGCCATATTTAATAGCTACTTCTGCATGTTCTATAGATTTTTCATCTATATATTCTTTAATTAGGGTATATTTTAATTTTTTAAATTTATCTATTCCAACATAAGCTATAAAAAGAGGCATCACAAGATCCGTAACAAATGATGATACTATTTTATTAAATGATGCACCTATGCTAAGACCAACAGCTGTAGCTAAAATTGTTTTTTTTAATGTAAAAGAGGCAAACCCTTTCATAACATTCTTAATTTTTAACATTTTTTAATCTAGTTGCTTTCGATAATTTTTTTTATTTCTTTGATGGCAGAATTAATTAATTCATTAACATTTTCTAATGGTAAAAAGTTGCTTAATACATATTCAGGAACATCATCTTTATTTGCAGGCCTGTCTATGCCACATCTTATTCTCCAGCATTCACCAGCGCCAAAATTTATAATAGACTTAAGACCATTGTGGCCTCTTGCTGATCCACCAATTCTAGAGCTAACAGTGCCAGTTTTTTTTTCAAGTTCATCATGAACTACGATAATCTCTGCTGGTTTAATACCTTTTTTGAGAAGGTAAGCGATTACTTTACCTGAATCGTTCATGAATGTTAATGGTTTTAATAACTCAATATTTTGATTATTATACTCAAAATTACTAATCAGAGTTGGTATAGAATTAGGGCTTAGTTTTTTTTCTTGAAATAAACAGTTGTTTTCTTTTGCAAATTCATCTAAAACTAAAAAACCAATGTTGTGTCTTGTTTTTATGAATTTAGGTCCGGGGTTTCCCAGACCTATTATAGCACGTATCATAAGTATTTGCTCAATAACCATAGATAAGATGTATTTGTTCAATAATTTTAGGGTATAAAAACTAGGCTAAAAACATATAAAAATTACTTCTTAAGAAAAGCGAATAGTCCCCGCCGGGACAGTGTCTCCGGAGCTTACAAAGTAAGCATAGGGCAAAACTTATAATCTTCTAAATATTTATATATTTTTTATTGTTACCTACATTTATTGAGCAAATACTATCATAATTAAAATTGTGTTTACTAACTAATATTATATTTTTTTAGTAGCTTCTTTAGCCGCTTGAATTTTAGTTTCTGTTTCAAATGCTGTATCTAAAATATCTATCAATTGTGCTGTGTAATTAATTTTATCTGAGACGTAAATAACTTCACCGGTTTCTTTTAGAGATACACAATCAAATTGATTTTTTTCTGCCCATCTCACTAATTCTTTTCTAAGTTTTTTATCAAAACTAGCTAATTTTTTATTGGCAAAGTTTTTAAATTCAGCTTCAGCTTCTTGTACTCTGTTGTCTCTGGATCTTTGAAGTTTTACAAGTATTTCTTGCTTTGCTTCTAATACTTCTTGGCTTGCAGTACGTTGTTTTGCTCTAATGTCGGCAATTTCTTTTTCTATTTTTTGATCAATTGCTTGTATTTCTTTACCAAAATCATCTCTTTTTGTAGTAATTGATTCTTCAATTATCTTTCCTTCTTTAGAATCTTTTAAGATTCTTTGACCTTCAATTACTGCTAATTTTAAATCATTATTATTTAGCGTTTCACTTATATTTGTTTTACTTTTGTTTTTGTCTTTTTCAGTATTAAGTGCTCCACAAGAGATAGAAGAGATAAGTAAGCTTAAAATTAATATTTTTTTCATTAGTTGTTCCTATTTTTTGTTTTAGATTACTATTCAGACTGCTTTTCGTCAAACCTTCTATAAAATTTTAGTATTTCAAAAGCTATCAATACTGTGCTTGCCATAAATATTGCTATTATCCAGTCTGTTAAGCTTAATGGCATAGTGTTAAAGATATGTTGACCAATCTTGCTATAAGTTATAAATATTTGCAAAGTTATAGTTACAGCTATTGAGTATAATAATTTTTTATTGTCGAATAATTTTAATTTAAAAACAGATTTGTCTAATGAGCGGCAGCTATAAGCATTAAACCATTGAAATGCCGCAAAAGTTAAGAAAGTTAGGTTTTGTCTATAGATTATATTATTTTCTTTACTAATTAAAAATATAATTATAGATCCTGTAGCCATTACAAGTCCGAGCAGGAAAAAGTTAATTAGATCTTTTTTTGTAATTAACTTTTCATAAAATATATTTTTTTGTTCATCAAAAGGTTCAGATGCTAAGGCAATATTTAAAAGCCCATCAGTTATAAAATTAAGCCATAATATTTGAGCAGCGCTTAAAAGCATATTGTTTTTTGTGAAAACTAAAAAAACTATTAAAATCATCTCACCTATGTTTCCAGAAAAAAAATAGGTAATAACTATTTTAATAGAATAAAAAATTTTACCGCTATCTTTGATTGCTTTAATTATTTTATTAAAATCATTTTTTTCTATCACAATATCTGCAGAATCTTTAGCTATATCATCAGCATTTCCTATAGCAATGCCGATATCAGCCTGTTTTAATGATGCAGCATCATCGATGTTTTTTCCGGTGATTAAGATATTTAGATCAATATTTTGTAAATTTTTTATAAGCTCATATTTTTCATGTGCTGAAAAAAGCGCAAAGATTTGGCTTTGCTGTAATATTTTTATTTTGGCTTCGTTTTTGGCGTTATTAAAATATTTACTGGTTATTACAGTTTCTTTAGATGTTTTGATGAATAATTTTTTAGCTATTAAGTAAGATTCATTTATGCTTTTATTTGTAAGTACAATCAATCTAATATTTAATTTATTTATATCATCAAGGTTTTCTTGAGTGATATCTGTTTCTTCTTCTATTATAATAATATCTATTCTATTTAATGATTCAGCTGATTCAATATTTTTTACTATCACCCCATTTTTAGCATAATTTATAGCACCTTTAATTAAAATTATAGTTAAAAGTATGGGTAAGCCTTCAGGAACAAGAGCTACAAATAATGCTATAATTATTATGAGTAATTCTTTTATGTTTTTATTATATAAAAAACCAATCAAAAGTAAGCACAAACAGGAAACTACTATTATAGCTATAATAAAATTAGTTAATTGTTTAATATCTTTGCAAATAGGCATCTGATCAGAGAAGCTACCTATGCTTCTATCTAATTTATTTAATTTTGTATTTTTTCCAATATTGATTACTTCAGCTATCGCTGTCCCTTTTAAAACATATGATCCTTGGTATAAGATTGAATCTTGCAAGATTGATTTTAGTTTAGTTTTTTGTTGATTTGTTATTATTGATTGATCAACTATAATTGAGTTGCTTTTTATTATTTTTGCATCGGCAGGGATTAGCATTCCCTTAGATATTATTAATAAATCTTTAGGAACTAGCTCTTGCAGCGGGACTTCTATTTCTAAATTATTTCTAATTACTTTATATTTTTGGCTAAAACCTTTTAATCTTCTGATTAATTTTTTAGCTTTTAGTTCTTGAAAAGAGCCGAGAAGAGAATTTATTATTATAATAACAATTATAATAATTGAGTCAGTTTTATTATTTGTAAAAAAAATTAATAGTCCAGCAATTATCAAAAGTATTGATAATGGGTTTACAAATTGGTTTAAAAATATTTTTGTGGTTGATTTTTCATGATTTTTAGTTAAAAAATTTAAACCAAAAATTTTTCTTTGCTCTAATACTTCTTTGTCTGATAAAGATAATAATTGTTTCATGTTTTTTATTTTTATTATGCTTAATATCTTGTTAAGTTGTTAATAATTAAACTTTTTTAAAGCTAAAATATAAGTGTATAAGTAACTATTCAGCTATTACTTAATTATAATATACTGCTATGTCCTACGCTCACTGCGTTAGCTCCGGGGACAAGGGCCCCTGGCGGGGCCTATACGCCCTTTTTTAGATAAGAATTATTATTAAACATTTGCCCTACGCTCACTGCATAAGCTCCGGGGACAAGGGCTCCTGGCGGTGCCTATACGCCCTTTTTTAAATAATAATTATACTTTTTGATGTTTAACTACGCTTGACTGCATAAGCTACAAATTTAATGTGCTACTTCTTAACAAAAAGCGAATAGTCCCCGCCGGGACGGTGTCCCCGGAGATTGTGCAACAATCGTAGGGCTCTAAAAAATATTCGTTAAGCAATAGCTGAGTAGTTACATTATTTGTAGATTCAAGTAATAACTGAGTAGTTCCAAAATTGCTTCTTAAAAAAAGCGAATAGTCCACGCCCGACCATGTCCCGAGAGATTACAAAGTAATCGTAGGGCAATTAAGTAATAACTGAGTATTTAAAATCAATTTTATGATCTAAGCTTATTTATTTATTAAATATTTCTTAGATTATTGTTTTTATTTTTAATTTTAGGTTTTCTTCTTATAAGAATAATTCATAAAAGTTAAATACAAAAGTTAACCAATGAAAAAAATTATAATAATAATCTTAATTTTATTTTTAATAAATGCTTCAGAATTTAATGGTGATAGATCTGATCAAAGCTTATCTGATAGTGATTCAGAAAGTCATAGCCAAAATAGCCCAAATCAATCTTTGGAAACTCAGAGCTTGTTAGTTTTTTTTGATTCAAGAAGAAATCATTTACCAGTTATTACAAGATCTTTACCAATAGTAAACATATTTGATGAGGCAGCAGTTGATTATTCATTTTTAAATCCTGCTAGCGCTGCAAATTCTAGAATCAGAGATATAAGATTTTTAATTTCAGCATCAGGATTAGCGCCATTAGCAAGAAGCCTTAGAATATATACAAGACAACCATCCTTAGAATACTTGCCACTAATAGAGCATGATCCACTAAGAGAAAACATAACCAATGAAGCTGATCTTAATGCTTATTTAGTAGCACAAGCAACACTTATAGGAGAAGATCCGGTAAGCTTTTTAGATTACATTACAGCCCAATTTAGGCAACAAATAATTAACGGTAGAAGTTCTGTTACAAAACAAGAAATTTTAAATTGGTTATATGTTTCAATCTCTTTAAATAGACAGCAACAAATGCCGCTAGATGAAGATATTAGTTTATCACCAGACCAGCAAGCGGCTATTGATATCGGAATTAGTGCTTTACAACCGTTTTTTGTCCAAAGAGAAACTGAAAGATTAATGAGATTAAATAAAAATAAACCACCTTTTATAGCTGCCCAAAAAAGTACCACTTATAAATCGGCAGAACTGCTAGACTCACTTAGATTTTGGCAAGAAAAAAAATATGATCAAGCAAGATATAATGAAAGCTTAGAATTAGGTGATACTATGGCCTGCCCTTTTGGTGAAGGTGAACAGTGCTTGATATCTCAAGCTGATTGTTATAATTTTTTACAAATGCAATCAGTAAATCCAGAATCTATAATTCAAGAAGATAAAAATTTATTAGCTGAATCAGAATTTTTAACAGGGGCTCAGTTAGTATCTATTATTAAAAGATCTAAATAAAAGTCATAATTTTTTATGTAACTACTCAGCTATTATTTAATTATTTTTTTTAGTTACCTATGTTTATTGAGCAAATACTAATTAAGTAATAGCTAAGTAATTATAATAATTCTTATTTAAAAAAAGCGAATAGTCCATGCCCGACAGTGTCCCGGGAGATTACGTATTAATCGTAGGGCATTATTCTAAATTCCAACGCACAGATATAATGTCTTCAGAAAGAGGGTAACAAATAGAACCAGCATATATTATAATACCCTTTTGAATATTTAGGTGAGGATAAGTTTGCCTAAAAGCCATAATACCTCGCGCATCGTGCTTATTAACATAAGACTTGCATTTAACTTCAATAGGAAAAAATTTACCATCTATTTCTAATAAAATATCAATTTCTGCACCAGCTAAAGTACGCCAATGATAAAAATTAGGTTCTGTATTAAGTACAGTACAAAAATTTTTAAGCATATTAAAACAATATGATTCAAAAAAAGCTCCTAACATTGGATGACCAGCTAGGGCATCTGGCGAAGATATTCTTTGTAAATAACAGGCAAATCCAGTATCTGTTATCATACCTTTGCCCTTACTAGCAATTCTTTTTATGCTATTATTATCAAAAGCTGTCAATGTCATCCATTGATAACTATATATCAAAATATTAAGCCATCTTTGAGCGGTTGCAGGAGATATACCAATCTCTCTACCTAGTTGAGAAAAATTTATTTCTTGAGCAGTTAAAGCACTTATTAAAGCAACAAATCTACCAAATGTTGCCAGATCATTAATGTTTTCCAAAAGACGCACATCTCTTTCAACATAAGTTTGCAAATAAGAAGAAAAATATGTAAATAATGCGCTATCAGGCAGCTCTATAGTTCCTGGCATACCGCCACGCCAAATTGTTTCATATACTGATGGGATATTAGCGATTATAGAAAAATCTTCTTTGTAAAAATTATCAGGATTTGCCAAATATTTTAAAAACCAATTTTTTTTGCAATCAAATTCTGAATAAATTTCTTGAGGAGACATGATTCCTATTTTTATTAAAGCTACTCTGCCAGCTAAACTTTCAGAAACATTTTTTAATATAGACATTTGTTGTGAGCCTGTTAAAAAATATTGTCCTTTTTTATCTATCAAATCTACTTTTCTTTTCAAGCTTGGTAATACTTCTGGAACGAATTGGACTTCATCTAGTATTAAAGGTGGATTAAAACTTTTTAAAAATAAATCCGGATCTTGCCGAATATTATATTGGTCTTGAATTGGATCAAAAACAAATATTTTAGTATCGGGATATAAATGTATTAATAAAGAGCTTTTACCAACTTGTCTGGCGCCAACTAAAAATATCACTTTAAAAAAATTAGCTAGTTCTTTTATCTTATTTTCTTGAATACGTTTTTTATATAACATTAAAATTACCTTGTATATTAATTATAATAATAATAAAAATTGAGTTAATTTTATATATTTAGTTTATAATTTAAAAATTTTAGGCTAAAAGAAGCAATACTTTATTTTTTTAAATATTTTTTCATAAATATTTAAAAAAATAAGAAAGATGTGAAGATTTAAAATTAATTTTTGAAGAATTAAAGAAAATAATAAATAATTAATTGGCTGTATCTAGTAGACGCATTCAGGAACGGTAATCTGCGCTTTGGTTTTACGCTTCAACGCATTCAAACAGCTTATTCAGTTTTGAAAATCGAAGAGAAATTCACTTAAAATTTAGAGCTATTTTTTTGAGAATTACTGAGTGCATGGAATAATTCCCTGATTTCACGACTTATTGATGACAAAGGGGAAACGAAGTGCATTGGCTTTTGAAGCCTATCAGATAACAACTCTAAAGCCTTCGTCAACAATTCGATATATCTTTCATTATCTTTTAACTCAATCTTATTTTCTTCATATAACTTTTTCTGTTTATCTAGATTAATGGATACCTTCCCATCTAAATGAGCTCTACCAAGCTTATCTCGTAGGGCTTTTATTTTCTCACTAACATCACACTCATTTATTTGATCCAAGACTTTTTTTTCTTGTCTAGATTGTTTATCATTATGATTTTTTATATTCTCTTCAAGCATTTTAACAATACTTAAAGAATCCCGACTTCTATCTTGAAGTCGACAAATTCCATGAATAAGCTCATTATGATAAAGCTGATAGGTTAAATAAAAAAAATCATTATACTTTTTGTAGACCTCAAAGCATTCTTCAGATTGCTTAATCATTTCCTTAATCGCAAATATCAAAATATTAAGCTTCGCAATTTCTTCTCCCAAAACATCAATTTTATTTTCATATTTTGTTTTATCAAACATAAGTTTTTTTACTTTTTTTAAAAGTGATTCAATAATTTTAACTATCAAATTCCACATATCCTTTGCAAAACATCTTATCTTTTTAAACCCTTCTTGGATTCTCTGAACACTAAATATTTTATGACCGTACATCCCAAACAAACCCTATACTTTCTAACATTTCGATTTGATCTTTTGACAACTTCCTTTTTCTGTATTGTTCACGTTGACGAGCTACCCAACCACCAAGAGGGCGATTTTCAGAAAACTTTGCTGGAATGCTACAATGACCATTTAATGCTTGATATTTTGACAATTGATTAAACATGTCGCGCCATAGCGCATCAAATGGATTCCAAATAAAGCCAATGTTTTCAAGCCTTTTTATCCTTTCTTGTGGTAGCTTATCATCTTTATAATACTTGCGCTGAGACGATACCCAAGAAGCAAGAGGTTGATTTTCAAGCCAAGTTTTTGGGACACTAGAATTGCCCTTTTTGTCTTTATATTCACAAAGAGCTTTAAACATATCTTTCCAAGCCATAACTTTAAGATTGTCCCATGTAAAACCTATAACTTTAAGGGCATCAATTAGCTCTTGAGACAACACTCCTTCTCTGTAGAACTTCCGTTGAGTTCTTACCCAGGAATCAAATTTTAAATCATCAGGATATTCTTCTAGGACATTAAAGTGACCTGTTTTTCTTTTAAGCTCAATTAACCGTTTGTAGTTTTTTTGCCATCTATCAATTCTTGAATGCCAAATAAAACCAACCTTCTCCAGTCTTTCAATGCATTCTGGTGATAGTTTTTTATTCTTAAATAAAGTACGTTGTTTTGCAACCCAACTACCCAACTTTAGATTTTCTTGATAAGTTTTAGGAACTACGCAATGACCTTCTTCTTTTATGAATTTGTATAATTGAGCAAACATCTCCTCCCATGCTGCAATATTTGGATTCCAAACAAATCCCAATTGTTCAAGCTTGGTAATTTGTCCTTGAAGTAAGAGGTTTTTAATATAACGCCTTCGTTGGACACTTACCCAATTTCCAAACTTTCTATTTTCAAGATAAACTTGAGGAACATTGCAATGTCCTTTCTGTTCCTTAAATTTGCATAATTTTATAAACTTTTCATCCCATGCACTATCAATGGGATCCCAAATAAAACCGACGCTTGTAAGTTTATTAACTCTATCCTGAGATAAAATATTTTTCTTGTATCGAACTCGTTGAATAACAACCCAAGAAGCCAAAGATGGATTTTGATCATACGTGGAAGGTACATTCGTATGCCCATTAACTTCCTTATAACTTTCTAGCAAACCAAAATAATAAAGCCAAGAAGATGCCGACATCTCTATGACCTTCAACTGTAAAGATTTACTGAATTCAATCCCAATACCAATTGGAACATCAATAATAATTTTGCTCAGTTTTGGAGGATTTTTATATGTTCGTT
>CAXNIA010000006.1:0-9931 GCA_964202375.1 Candidatus Babeliales bacterium
TCTTTAATTTTAATTAAAACTTCCCAGATGTTTTTTACCGCAAGGCCGTCCATAGCATACTTTATACCATCAAGTTTATTAATTACCCTGTGCTCTATACGAAAAGGTTTTTCTAAGCTTATGACTGATATTAAAGGAAATGATAACAATAGAGTAAAATAAATAATTAGTTTTTTCATGGCGTTTCCTTTTTGTTTTAATTAACTGATTAATCAAGTGCAATAGAGAAATTAACAAAAATCTTCATAAATTCAAATTTTTATTAATTTTTTGTAACTATAGTAACTGCCAAACAAAAATTCATAATTTATAGTAACTGAGCAGCTATTACTTAATTATAAGATATTATGCCCTACGATTACTACGTAATCTCCGGGGACACTGTCCCGACGGGGACTATTCGCTTTCTGTTAAGAAGTAGCAAACTAAATTTGTAGCGTATGCGGTAAAGTATAGGGCAAGTATAAAAAGCATAATTATTATTTAAAAAGGGCGCTTAGGCCCCGCCAGGGGCCCCTGTCCCCGAAGCTTACGCAGTAAAGCGTAGGGCAAGTTTATAAAACTTAATAACAAATAGCTGAGTAGTTACCAAAATCTTATTGCTCTCTTAAATTTCAAATGCTAAAATTAAATTAATCAAAGTAAAAAAAAGAAAGTCTTTTTATGGCAGATCATAATAAGATTCCATTATTACCAATTAAAAATATAGTCATATTGCCAAAAAGTATTATTCCTGTAATTGTAGGTAGACCGGCCTCTGTTAAAGCAGTTGAAGAAGCTTTGAAAGACCAGCGAGGTATTTTTGTCACAGCTCAAAAAAGTCCTGATACAGAGCACCCTGAAATTGATGATGTTTTTAGGTATGGCACAAAAGCATCTATCTTACAAGTCATGCGCATGCCAAATAACGCTTTAAAAATTTTAATTGAAGGCGAATTTAGAGCAGAAATAATTGACGTTGAAAGAAAAGATGATTTTCTAATGGTTGAATATAAAGAACTAGTTACTAAAAATAAAAAAATTACTATAGAATTAGAAGCTGCTTGGCGTGAACTTAAAAAGCTATACAGTGAATATATAAAATTAAATGAACGAGCACCAATTGATATTACAGATGATGTTTTAACAATATCTGAGATAGATTCAGCTGTAGATACAATTGCTATCCATCTTGATTTAAGTTTTGATGAGAGACAAGATATTTTAGAAACTAATGATTTAAAAAGAAGAATCTATAAAATAATTGAACTAACTCAAAAAGAAATTTCTATTTTACATGCTCAACAAAGAATTAAAGGACATGTTCAATCTCAAGTTGAAAAAAATCAAAAAGAATATTATTTAACAGAACAAATTAAAGCTATTCAAAAAGAATTGGGCCGCGAAGATCAGCAAGCAGAAGTTGAACAGATGCGAGCTAGTGCTAAAAAACTTAATTTACCAAAAGATGCTGCTGAAAAAGTAGAAAAAGAGTTTAAAAGATTAGAGCAAATGCCGCCAATGTCTGCTGAGTCTTCAGTTAGCCGTAATTATATTGATTGGATATTATCATTACCCTGGCATAAAGAGAGCAAAGATTCTATAAGTTTGGAAAAAGCTGAAAAAATTTTAAATGATAGCCATAGTGGGATGAAAAAACCTAAAGAACGTATTTTAGAGTTTTTAGCGGCTAAAAAATTTTCCGGCAATAGTGAAAAATCACCAATAATTTGTTTCGTAGGTCCTCCTGGTGTTGGTAAAACTTCTCTGGCCCAAGCTATAGCTAAAAGTTTAGGTCGTGAGCTTGTCAGAATAGCTTTAGGTGGCGTTAGAGATGATGCTGAAATAAGAGGCCATCGCCGTACATATATTGGCGCTCTGCCTGGTAAGATAATTCAAGCTATTAAAAAAGCCGGTACTATTAATCCAGTTATAGTTTTAGATGAGATAGATAAGCTTTCAAGGGATAGTCAAAGTGATCCATCATCATCTTTACTTGAAGTCTTAGACCCTGAGCAAAATAAACAATTTGTCGATCATTACTTAGATATTGATTATGACTTATCTAAAATTATGTTTATTTTAACCGCTAATTCTACAGAAAATATCCCATTACCGCTATATGATCGTGTAGAAATAATTTATGTATCAGGTTATACGGATCAAGAAAAATTAACTATTGCTAAAAAATTCTTAATACCTAAAAAACTTAAAGAATATAATCTGAAAAAAAATCAATTTATCTTAGAAGATCAAGAAATTTTAGAGATAATAAATGGTTATACTAAAGAAGCTGGGGTTAGGCAACTTGAAAGAGTAATTGCTAAGTTGATGCGCAAAACTATTCAAGAAATCTTAAAAAATAATAGTATAAAAAATGGTAAAGTTACTTTAGATCTTCTTAGAAAATGGCTTGGTCAAGCTAAATTTAAACCTACTATTTTAAATGATCAAGAAATGATTGGGGTTTGTACAGGTCTTGCTTGGACAGAAGTTGGTGGTGATGTTTTAGAGATAGAAGTTACTATCTTGCAAGGCAAAGGTAATTTAACACTAACTGGTCAGCTTGGTGAGGTAATGCAAGAATCAGCTCAGGCAGCTTTAAGCTATGTGCGCTCTCGTTACATACAATTAGGCCTTGATGAAAACTTTTATGCCGATATTGATATTCACATACATATTCCAGAAGGTGCAACACCTAAAGATGGCCCTTCTGCTGGTATAACAATGTGTGTAGCATTAATTTCAGCTTTAACTAAAACAGCAGTTTGCACTGATATAGCTATGACAGGTGAAGTAACTTTAAGAGGAAGAGTTCTTGGAGTAGGCGGACTTAAAGAAAAACTTTTAGCAGCTAAAAGATATCATAAAAAAAGAGTAATTTTACCAAAAGAAAATTATGATGACGTTCAAGAGTTTGTTAAAGAACTTGATGGTGGGGTAGAACTTTTTTTTGTTTCTACTATGGATGAAGTATTAAAACATGCTTTTGTTAAAATTCCTGTGTATAATAAAGAAAATAAAGTAGCTAAGAATGACTCTAAAAAAGTTAAATCAAAAGCTAGTAAGTAAATAATATTAAAACAATTGATTAGATAGGTAAAACTTATGTTTAATAAAAATGTTTCTTTCTTTGCTATTACCTTAATTCTATTAGCTGGATTTACTGGTTGCCGTAGCAATAAAAAATGTTCTTCATGTCCTTGTAATGATACGCAAACTACTGAATATGTAGAAGATGTTAATAATGATGAAGATTCAGTTTTAAATAAAGAACTAGTTTAGTTAAATTAGTTTACAATTAGGGGCTTAAAAAGCCCCTAATTAATTTAATTAGACTAACTGAGCCAGTGTCTCTGGAGATTACTGGTAGTATTAACTAATAATTAAGTAATAGCTTAGTAGTTACATCAAGTTCTATTTATAAATTTACTAAGCTCTATAATAATTTCTTCAACGCTTTTAGTAGAACTATCTATTATTAGAGCATCATCAGATTTAAGTAATGGAGCAATCTTTCTTTCTGTATCACGAAGATCTCTCATTTTTACATAATTTAAAGCTTCTTCAAGACTAATATTATTTTTTTTCTTTATTTGATCTAGATACCAACGATCAGCTCTTATTAAAATATCAGCATCTAAGAAAAATTTAAATTCAGCTTCAGGAAATATTTTAGTACCACAATCTCGTCCTTCAGCTACTAAATTATGACTTAATCCGATATTTTTTTGGATAGGTAATAATAAATTTCTCACTAAAGATATTTGAGAGATACGAGAAGCAGCATCGTCTATTTCTAAGTTTTTTAAAAATGGGGCGATATTTTTACCATTATACCAAATAAACACTTCACCATTTTTAAATTCATATTTTAGTAGGTTAAGTATCTCATCTAGACATTTTGTTAAAGTTTCTAGCTTAGGATCACTTAAGTCAGCGAGAGTAAAATTAAAATATTTTACTAATAGATAAGCTATAGCTCTATATAAAAAACCAGTATTTAAATAATAATAGTTTAATTTTATTGCTAACATTTTAGCAGTAGTTGATTTGCCACTTGCTACAGGTCCGTCAATAGTTATAATCATTAATTACTCCATTAAATAAAGCTTTTTAAGCATTTTTAAGTTAATTAATTAATAATTTTAATAAATTAACTTAAGATTATTAATAATAATATAAAAGGCTTAAAATATTATGCTTTTATCTTTCATATTTATTTTATTACAATTTAATCTAATCATTAATAATTTAGCATCTAGTGCAGTTGTTTGTAAACAAAAAAAAGATAGCTATGATTTATCAATAAAAGATAAAGATATCGCTGATTTATTTGCGGAGATTGATGAATCAAAAGAAGATTTAAATATTTTAATAAAAAAAACTTTAACTAAATTACCACTAAAAAAACAGTATTTATTTTTAAAAAAAATAACAGACTTTGTAGCAAAAAACAACCAATCAATAATAATAGAATCAGATTTAGATTCATGCAAAAAAGATACTAAAGCAAAAGTAGTTACTAAAGAAAGATGTGAAACTTTTTTTGTTGATTCACAAAAACTAGTAGCAGAACATGTTACTAAAGAATCAGAATTTTTAAAAGAAATGTTAGAGTCAGGGTTTGTTGCAGATGAAAGTCATCTTAGATTAGCTATTTTAAATGAAAACAGTTTAGCTATTAATTTATTATTAGATTATTTAGAAGAAGCCGAAATAAATAAAGTTTGTGAAATAACTGGTGATACTGCTTTAATTCTAGCTCTTAAAAATAACGTTTCTATAGATATTATAAAAAATTTAATTGATCATCAAAAAATTAATTTAAAAATTAAAGATACTTTAGGTAATAGCGCTATAGATTATGCAAAAGAAGCCGAAATATGTAAAATATTAGCTGGAAAAATTGCTAAAGAAGAAAAAAATAGATTATGCTGGTGTTGTGGTCTCAGTTATTTTTCTAAAGAAAATTACCAAATCATGCAAGATTAAATTATTTACTCAATAAAGATGGGTAACTATAAAAAATTATAAATATTTATTTAATTATATATTTTGCCCTGCGCCCGTAGCTCAATTGGATAGAGTGCCGGACTTCGAATCCGTAGGTTGCAGGTTCGAGCCCTGCCGGGCGCACCAATTACTTAGTAGAGTTCTTAGAAAACTTAACTACTCAGTTATTTTTTAATTATAATATATTGCCCTACGCTGACTTCGTTAGCTCCGGGGACACGGGCCCCTGGCGGGGCCTATACGCTTTTATTAAGAAGTAACTTTTTATATATTTTGCCTTAGTTGTTGCAACCTAAACTTGAGTAAATATGAATTTTAGTTGTTTAAATAGTTACATTTTTTAGCTATATAAAGTGCAACAACAGTTACTACTGCGCAGGCGAACATCATCCAAGGTATACCATAATAAAGAGCTTCTATAGGCCAGTTAGTTACCAAAGCAAAGCTAAGTATTTGGTGTGATCCTGAAACAACAAGTCCGTATATTGAACCTGAAATGAAAGCTCCTTGGTAATTGTTATTGCTGTGTGGTAATGCGTACCAAACGATACCCCCAACAACTAAAACCCATGCTAATAAAATAAGTAGATGAGGATTTGAAAATATTTTGAAATATGTATTAAGCTCAATATTTGAGGCATTTAGAACACCAGCAAATTTTTCTAAATAATAGTCTTTCATAAGAAAGCTGAACCAAGTAACATTCAGTAACACATAAGCGATATACGATACTACAAAAACTTGAAGCGCATTCCAATTAAAACGATTAATCATTGGTACCCTTTTTATCTATTTTATAATACTATGAAAAAGTTTGATCTGATTTAGGTTTTCAAGCTACCATTTTGACATATGTTGTCAAATAAAACATATAGTAACAATTAATAGCTTTTTAAACTTATTTTGATAATATTTTTAAATAGACCAGCTTGTTATGTATCAGATAAACATAATTTAGCCAAAATAAAACTTATAAATATGAATTATCTCATTATTTTCAGCAAATTACTCTTGGGTACTATTATTAATTTTAACACTAATTATGATATTTCCTTAGTCAATATAAGTAGTATTTCTCCAGAATTCTTAACTGATTTAAAAGAATTTGAATCTAAATTTAATTACCCATTTAGTGATAAAGAACAATTTAGAATTGAACATGGCAATAATGGAGATTACTTTGCATTCTTTAAAGAGCTAGGTAAACCTTATTTCTTCATTGCAACCTGCAAAAAGGATAAAACAATAAGCAAAGTTGTAAATAATCAAACCGTAAATATAGAGCAAAAATCAGGTGAAATTGCTGTTGTAGGTTGTTCAATTTTACGGAGTATTAAGAACAAAAAAGGTAAGCTTAAAAAAGCTTACTACATTTGCGATCTAAAAGTTAATGAAAAATATCAAGGTGAGCATCTACCTTTAAAAATTACAGAACAGGTTGCCGCAAGACTTTTTATGCAATGCCCTAGAGGATTTGGTATATGTATGAATCCTATGCATGGAGAACCTAAGGCTGCAAAAATCTTCAAAAACCATGGCCCATTTCCTGGGTTAAAAACCCAAGTCTTAAATTTATATACCTTAACTAAAGATCAAGTTCTTAATTTACATAAAGATATTAAAAATAGCCTAGTCAATCATGGGTATATGAAAGAGGATCAAGAACTAGCTTGTAAATCAACCTCAGGCATGAAAGATTACATAATTTTTGATGCAAATTCTTCACTTAATTGGAATTTGCTTCATATTCAACCTGATGATAATGGGTCACAACCCCAAGACAATGCTGTTCATATGATTTGTTCTGTAGAAAGCTCACAATTAGATAATGAATTTAAACAACTTTTTGGAGCACCATCTTCAACAGCCCAAATAGTAAGCTTTGGCATGGAAGATTTTGATTTCAATTTTTTAACATCTAGTCAAATTTAATTTTAAGGAAAATGATGCAAAAAATATTATGTTGGGTAATGTCTTTTTGTTTTATATCTGTAAAAATAAATTCTTCTGAATACGCTACTAAAGCCGCAAAAAAACCAATAGCCTTTGCAATTGTCAGAGAAGATTCTACACAAGATCAAGAAATTATTAATAGATATTTTCCTGAAGATAAAATATCTATTATTATGATTGCTTCAGGTGGTTGTACCGCTGCGCAACTGATATCTCAATCGTCGATTAATGATTTAACTCTCGTTGATCCTAATTTAGCACAATTAGAATTAGCTAAGTTTAAAATTCAACTTTTAATGCTACCAACCCAAAAAAGATTAGAGATTTTGGGATATTCATCTATGAATTCTCAAGATAGAAAAATTATAATGCAAGGTTATATGAAAGCTTTAAATATTGATGAAAATATTTTTGGAGATTTAGATGCTATTGCTTTATGTGGTCTTGATTTTACTGGTCGTTATGAAAAAGTTTTTGAAGAATTACGTAAAAAATTATCAGATTACAAAGAAGAACTTGAAGGTTTATTTAAGTTAAATAATATTGAAGATCAAATAAAATACTTATCACCAGTGACTAACTTAGGTCAGGCTTTAGATAAAGCACTAGATGATGTAATGTCGCAAGATAACTTAGTTAAATTATTTGGAGAAAAAGCTACAGCCAATAGAGTTCAAGATTTCTCTAAACATTTTGCCGAACGTATTCGTATTTATTTATCAAAACATTCAGCTTTGTCATCTGCTTGGCTTGCAAATATGCTATTGGGACATTTTAATAATGATGTTATGTTTCCTTGGTTAACTGCAAAAATAAATAAAGATTTACCTGAAATTAATTATGTTAATAGTTTTATGAATGATGTACTTGCTCAAAGTAAAACAGATACTTATCATATTGTTCATCTATCTAATATTATTGATTGGTTAACACCAGAGGAAGCTGAAAAAACTTTAGAATTAGCTTACCAAGCATTAAAGCCTGGTGGTATAGTTGTCATACGCCAATTAAATTCTAATGTTGATATTGTTAAGCTTGGAAATAAATTTGATTGGAACTTAAAAGTTTCAAATGATTTTTTAAATGAGGATCGCAGTTTTTTCTACAGAAATTTTTTAGTCGGCTTTAAGCCCCGTATTTCAACAGCTCCTCTTGTTCAAGCTATGGCAGATAATGTTCTTCAAGAAATTCCTTTAATTAATGGCTCATTCTTTAAAGAATTATCTACAATGGATAAGAATTTATTTAAAAGTGTTCAATCGCAATTTTATTTTGCTGTTAATTATTTTTCACGGCCTATGGCAGCATTAGTTTCAAGATTACCATTGCATAAAGACAGAGTTGATATTATTCATAACATAGTAGAAGAACATGGTGATTTTTGTATTTCAAATTATCATGCAAATACATTTAAAAAGTTTTTATCTTCTATAGATATTTCAGGGGAATATATTGATTATTTACAGCCTAGTCATGTAACAAATATGTTTAACTATACACTTATGGGAATATGTGCAAATGAAGATCCTATAATTGCTATTGCTTGTAATGGTATTATAGAATATGCTTTTGCAGACATTTCTGCTTTAATAGCTGAAAAAGTTATTGAACGTGGTTGGGTTAAAAAAGAAAATTTAGTTCACTATAATTTACATGCAGATATTGATAAACAACATGCTGAAGAGTTTTTCAAAATTATAGAACCCTATATGAAAGATGCGCAAAAAAGAAATAAAGTAATTTCAGGCTTACGTTTAGGTGCATATATATTTAATCGCTTATATGAAGATTTATATAATGAAAGTAAGAAATAGTTGGTATAATATATAAATATTGTAACTACTCAGCTATTACTTAATTATTTTTTTAAGTATTATTTGCCCTACGATTACTACGTAATCTCTCGGGACACCGGCCCGAAGTTTTCTATAAGTTCTTTCTTTTTAAAAAAATAATACCAGCATGTTCCTAATTATTATAAGAAAAATAGTATTATTCATAGATTTCAAAATAGCTCTAGTATATAATTAAATAGTTTGATAGTTACAAAATTAACATAATAAAATTACCTAATAATCATGATCTTAAAAAAAATAAAATACTTTTTATTGATGTCTAGTGCTTTAAATTGTTTCACTTTAATGATCAATCCCTTTGGTGATGCTCAATGTGCCGGTAGAATAGTAGATGATAGCTTTGAAAGAGGTCTTACTTTACAATTTGCTGAAGAATTACAAAGAAAAATTAGCAAAATATTGCCTGTCAGGGTTGTTTTAAGCAGATTTGCTGGTGAAACTTTAGAAAATTTACAAGTTGCTAATTTTAGCAATAGATTACAAGTAGATTTTTTTATCTCAATTCATTTTTATAAATCTAATTTTTTTCCTAAATTACATATTTATTATTATTCAAAAAATAATTTTGAAAAACAGCTTGCAAATGAAAATCTTTTTTCATGTCCACTTTTTTTATGCCCAATAGAAGAAGTTTATAGGTTTAATATTAACAATACTAAAAGAATAGCTGAATTATTTTTTAATAATTTAAATAATACTCAATCTCCTAAAAAATGGCTTACCCAAAAACCATTAGGAATACCTTTTTTGCCATTAAAGGGCATAGTTGCACCATCTATAGCTTTAGAAATAGGTTTAAATAAATCTGATGATTGGCATAAAATTATAGATTATATTACAGAAGCATTTGTTTTAACTTTTAAAAATTAAATAAAAAAATATGAATAAAAAAATAGAAAATTTTATACTAATAATTTTTATATTAATTGTAATGGGGTCTTTTTTTGCCTTAAGTCGTTATATTATTTTTATACCTAAATTTAAAGATCTAAAAAATATAAAATCAGAACCTGCTGTATTACAAAATAAACAATATAATATCTGGTTTTTAAAAAATAATTGGCAATATGAATCTATAAATTGCTTAGTAGATAATTTTGTAGAATCTGAAATAAAAACTTTAGCCA
>CAXNIA010000007.1:0-9517 GCA_964202375.1 Candidatus Babeliales bacterium
AAACATTAGAATTTAAAGAAAGTACAAAAAGTCTATTACCAATTATTAAAGCTGTAGTTGCTTTTGCCAACACCGCAGGAGGAGTAATTGTTATTGGAGTCGAAGATAAAAGTAAAAAAATTATTGGAATAGAGGAAGTCTTAGATGAAAAAGCTTGCTTAGAGATGCAAACAGTAAATCTTGACTGGGATCTTATTAAAAAAGTTTTTTCTTGGATAAATAAAGAACCAAACACAGATCAGGCATACAATTTAGGTTTATTGGTTGATTATTTTGGACGTCAATATCCTAGTAATGGTGCTGTTATTTTATTTGCTAAAAATAGATTATCATTATTCCCGGATGCACATATTAAGTGTGTTCGTTTTAAAGGTAAAAATAAATCTGAAATGCAAAATTATTTGGATATTAATGGTTATCTTATAAATGGAATAGAAGAAGCAATTAATTTTATAGAAAATCATACTCGTACAGGTGTTGAAATAGGACGTATTAAACGAGTAGAATTTTTTCAGTATCCATTACAAGCTATTAGAGAAGCAGTTATTAATGCTGTTGTTCATACTGATTATGCTATTCAAGGTTCTTCTATCATGATTTCAATATTTGATGATCGTTTAGAGATTGCAAATCCAGGAGGAATACCATTAGGTATTACTTTAGAGCGAGCTTTAGCCGGAGCTTCACGAGTGCGTAACCGAGTAATTGCACGTGTTTTTAGAGAGTTAAAAATAATAGAACAATGGGGCTCAGGGTTACAAAGAATTATTGACTCTTGTTTAAAATATGGCCTAAAGAAACCTTTGTTTGAAGATTTTTATAGTGAATTTGTAGTTACCTTGTATGCTGAAAAAGAAAAAGAAACCAATTTGTATGCAGATAAGAAAATCTTAGTAGATTATCTGTATACAAATGAACGCATAAGTACTCAAGAAGCGGCTAAATTATGGAAAATTGTTCCACGAACAGCACGTACAAAATTAAAACATTTAGTTGAGGAAGGTTTAATAAAAAGAATTGGTCTTTCTCTAAAGGATCCTTATGGGGTATATGTTTTAACTAGTAAAATATGGTAAAATTAAGGTAACTACTTAGCTATTACTTAATTATAATATTTTGCCCTACGCTTTACTACGTAATCTTCGGGTACAGGGGCCCCTGGCGGGGCCTAAGCGCCTTTTTTTAAGAAGTAATTTCGTAACTACTTAGCTATTACTTAATTAATATTTTAAGTATTATAAGTTTGCCCTACGCTTTACTTTGTAAGCTACGGGGACATGGGCCCCTGGCGGTGCCTAAGCGCCCTTTTTTAAATAAGAATTATACTTTTGATACTTACCCTACACTTTACTGCATAAGCTACAAATTTAATTTGCTACTTCTTAAAGAAAAGTGAATATTCCCCAACGGGAAAGTGTACCCGGAGATTGTAAAACAATCGCAGGGATCTAAAAAAACATTAATTAAGCAATAACTGAGTAGTTACTAAAAATTATAAGTTTTCTTATAAAGTTTATACAGATTTAGATCATTTATTTCTAGGTAATCTTCTGTTACTATATTATTCTTGCCTAAGATAATTTTTTTAGGTTTTATGATCATTCTATATTCATCAGCTATATTTTTTAGATCATATTGTTGAACCCAATCATAAGCTTTTTTTGTTAATTTTAATTTTTCTAAATAATTTTCAGTAAAATTTATTAGTGCATCAGAAACATCTTTAAGTTCAGGATAATATTGGTAACCAAATTGCCTTTTAAATTTTTTGAAAAAAGCTTTCTTTTTGATGACGCATTTTATGTCTGTACATACTTTAGCATCAGCTATTGTTGTATGACCAGTATTATTACTTATTAAGCAAGGAACATTTAAAACCATAGCTTCTCTTGGTGTTAAAGAAAACCCTTCACCACTAGAAATTAGCACATAACAATCTAAAGATTTTAAAAAAAATACATAATCTTTTTTGTTCATTCTTTGTATTAATAATTCTATATTATTTGCAGCTAAGCTTGTTATTAAGTTTTCTATTTTTTCTTTATTTAAATTAGATTTACTGTGAATTATTAATTTATAATTATTATTGTTTTTAAATGCCTGATTAAACGCTCTTATTAATAATTCAATATTTTTTCGCTCTTCCATTACAGCAGAACAACCAAATATAAATTCTTCTTTATTCTTGATTGGCATTGTAATAGTTTTTTCAATTTCTAATAATTCATGCATGTCCATTAAGCATGGTATTATAAAAATAGGTTTTTTGACCCCAGATTTTTTATAAACATTTTCTAGCCACTGATCAGGTAATATAATAACATCTAGCTTATTGAGCTCATCAACCCATTCTTGTGGTATTTGGTCAGATTCAAACATTGAATAAGCAATATTAATTTTGCTTTGCATTGGGATTATTTTTACATTGGGTTGCCAAATTGGTTGAAATAAAATTGAGGCATTTGTCTTTAAGTTATAATTAGATTTAGTTAGCATTTTATTACACAGCATTTTTTCTGCTATTAATGGTAATTTAGTAACACTGCCATAATTTGAAGTTCTACCACAAATATTAATATCACATTCAGCTAAAACTTCATTTATTTTTTGATAATTATTTGAGTTTAAGTTTTCAAATTGTTTTTTAGTGACAAAACAAGCTTTATCGTCAAAAATAGTTGGTTTATCAATATTTTTAATGAGCATTTGCTTATCAAATGGACTAATTAATTTATCTGTTTTTATAAATAAGACATGCGATACATCTTGATTTCTGAGCCATTTTTGGCAGTTTATTATTGTATCTATTTTTGATATTTTAATCTCATCTAAGAAATAAATAAAATTATTTATAATTAAGTCTGAATAACTTTTTGGCTCTATGCAAATGGCTACTTTTAAATTAGTTTCTTGAAAATTAGTTTCTTGAATTTTGCTTATATTTTTAGTAAATATAAAAAATAAAATAATTAATATTTTTTTAGAAATTAAAGCCCATTTTAGACCATAGTCCCCATGAGGCAAGGGCACAATTATTTTGCTGAAATTCATAATAACTACCTAATGAAAAAATTGTTGATTTGTTTTTTTTATTAAATTCATATCCTATGCTGTATTCTATCCTATGGACAATGGTGCCTCTGCTTGCAGCAGAAATAAGATCTAAGTCTCTATTTTGAATAGGTATGAAAATATTATCGCCATTTAAGTTCTGATCTGGTGTTGCTAAAAAACTAGCACTACTCATACTTGCTGTAAGTGGAAAATTGTCGATTGTTTGACCTTCTTTTTGAGCATCTATGCCCCAATAGTCTTGAGGCCAGGGATTAATTAATTCAACTCTTTCATGGCCTTTTGTCCATAGACCATAATTTATTAAAAATTTAATATCACAAAGCTCAAAAATAAATCCGGCAGTTATATCACCAATATTGTAAGGGCTAATTTTACAATATTGAGTAAAAATATCTATGCCTGGAATATTTTTTTCACCATTTTTATTTACAAGCCTAACATATCTGCTGACTGGTTTAGCAAATAAATTTAAGGTTCTGTATTGATTATCAGGTATTAAATAAATATTTTGCATTCCTAAAAAAAATCTTATTTGACTATAGTCAGAGCAGTTTAAAAGAAATGTTGAATATAATGAACCACCCCAAATTATATTTTTACCATAACCTCTAGTTGCTTCAAATAAATTTATACCAGATTGTTTAGATGCTAGTGGAATACCTAAAAATGTGCTAAAAAATGCTGCTAGTTTTTCTTCAGAAAAAAAATCAAACCCCAGCTCTAATCTCAATTCTGTAAATCCTATTGATTTAGTATTTTGTTTTAATTTACTGTATTTAAATTGATTTAGAGCTAAAATTAAATCAGCTTTATTTTCCGATATGTAATTAATATTTAATTCATGTTTTACGTATTCAAAAGGTAAAGTAATGCAAATCCAGCTATTGTTTAAAAAAGTTATTCTTCTGTTGTCAGTTTTATCTATTCTCCACATGGCTAAAAAACCTTTACGGCTTTCTTCTGGATTAATATTAAATTTGCCTTCAAATTTTAGCTCATCTTCTAGCCCAAAACCTAACCCTAACCATTGAGATCTTAATCTTTCTGTACTGCTTATTTTAGCATTTTCACTGGTGACTATTGTTTCTGGCGTATTAAAAAAGAAATATTTATTAATATTTTTATTTTGGTGATTTGTTTTTTGGGCTAAACCAATTATTTGAAAACTTTTTTTACAACTTTTTCCAAAAACTAAATCAAACCATAAGTTTTGCTGTATTGTAAACAAGCTATAAGATGGCCTTGTCCAAAGATAAGTTTGCCCAAAATGATTACTAAATGGTTTAGTGATTATGATTAATAACAAAATATAAATAAAAAGCTGGTTCATAAAAGTTAAGTTACAAAGATGTTTTTTATAATGTTAGAACAGCTTCAGGCTAAAAACAAGTTTGCATTAATTAATTTGCCGATCATGAATTAACAGTCTTTCGATTGATTTTTCAATAACAGGTACAACTACTTTAGAAGCATAGGTTTTTTTAGGACTTACAGGTTCTTTTATAAATGCTCCAATCACTCTTTTGTAATCACCTTTTTCAATTATCGCTATACATGTGTATATACTTGCATTCTGATCATAGCCGCCATTTTTAGCACAGTAAGCACTACCTGTTTTAGCTTTAATTGTATAGCCTTTAATCTGAGCTCTTTTTGCTGTACCATCATTTACAGTTTTTAATAAAATATCATTTATAGCATCTATAGATTTTTTTGAAAAAATTGGAGATTCTGATTTTTCATAATTAATATTTTTAAAAATATGCGGAGTTATTAAATAACCACCATTAGCTATCAAAGCATATGCTCTGGTTAGTTGTAAAAGATGTGTTGTCATTTCATAACCAAAAGATAAAGAAATAATAGATCTTTTTGACCATTTGCCAGGTGGATATAAAATGCTACTTTCTTCACCTATTTTTTCTTTAGTGCAATTTTTACCAAAACCTAATTTATCATAATAATCATATAATTTTTTATCTAATCTTAAGGCTACTTTAACTACTCCAATATTATTTGAAGCTTGAATTACTTTTGAAAATGTTATTTTTCCATCAGCATGAGGTGTATTTACAACCATGCCATTTATTAAGGTAGTTTCTGTATTTTCACAATCTATTATTTCATCAGGTTCTACTATTTTTTCTTCCAAAGCTGCTAATGCTAAAAAAGTTTTAATAACAGATCCGGCTTCATAAGGTTGGGTTAAGCATCTATTTTTGGTGCCTTCTATATTTAAATTATTATTATTATTATCTATATAATTAATTGAAGGATAACTGACCATAGCTAGTATTTCACCATCTTCAGGATTTAAAATAGTTATGGCGCCTTCTTTTGCTTGCCAAAAATTAACTGTTTCTTTGAGCTCTTCAAGTATCAGCTCTTGAAGCTCTGCGTCTATTGTTAAATTTAATGGTGTAGGGCTTTTATTTACTTGGATTTCTTTTTTATAATAATTTTTTGTATGCCCATCTTTTTGTAATAAAAATGTTGAATTCTCACCTATTAGTTGTGAATTGTAAAAATATTCTAAACCACTTATTCCAATATTATCTATATCCGTTAACCCTAATATAGGAATTAAAGAATTATATGGGTAGCAGCGTTTTGGTTCTTCTAATAAATGAATATCTTCTAGATTTATTTTTTTAATTAATTCTAATTCATGTTCTTCTAGGTGTCTTTTGATATACATAAAATGTTTATTTTTGTATTGTTCAAAATTATTATAAATTTTAGGAAAGTTTTTTTTTAAAAATTTTAATAATTCTTTTTTTTCTTTAATATTTTTAGGCGTTATAAAAGCGCTATAAGAATTTTGCGAAAAAGCTACGATTTTATTTTTTCTATCATAGATAAATGCTCTTTCAGGAGCTATTGAAATAATAGTTTGATGTTGTTTTAAAGCTAAATCTTTAAAAAATTTATGTTTTATAGTAGCTAAGTATAAAAAGTTTAGAGCTATTAAGACCATTATTAATGTTATTATTCTTGATGATATTATAATGTTATTAGTCGTAACGTTGTATGAATTACCAATTTTCATAATCGTTCTATTTGTTTTATATTTATTTTTTCAAGCCCTAATTTTTTTGCTTTTTTTGCTATAACATCATGATTTTTTAATTTTATTAGTTCTTTTTTTAGGTCTTGATTCTTTTTTTCTAATATTTGTTTTTTAATTTTAGTAGTTTGTATTTTGTATTGCATTCCTACTATTAAGTTTTGTTTATATAAATGTAAAAATAAAAGAAATAAAAGCGTTAGAATAATTATATAAAAAAAATTTGAATTATTTATTTTTTGACAATTTATACTCATTTTTTTATTAATTTATTTTTTAGTTATTTTAAAAAATAAATTAATAAAAAAGCAATTAAAATATTAAAGGAATAAGTTTTGCAGTATTCTTGCAATATTCTTGATACTTTTTATTTTTTATAAATTCTTTATTAATTATATTAATACCAGATTTAAAAATTATAATATATGTTAAAAGAATTGGTCCAAAAATAGTGATTAGATTTTGATATGATCCTGATAATGATATTGCAAATATTGACCACCACATAATAAGTTCTCCTAAATAATTAGGATGTCTAGAATATTTCCAAATACCATCTGTTAATACGTCATTTTTTTTAGCTGTTTTTAAAAAATTAATTAATTGAAAATCGGCTAAAGTTTCTATTATAAATCCTGCTATCCATGTGATAATAAAAATATAGCTAAAAATATTAGCTTTGGTGTTTGATTTTATAGATGCTAAAGCAGGTAAAATAATAATTGTAGTTATTAAGCCTTGTAGTAAAAATATTTTTAAAAAAACTTGTAGCTCATAAAATTTTTGCCAATCTTTAGTTAGATTATTATATCTATCATCCTTTATATTTAAGTTTCTAATTAATAAATGATAAAAAAGTCTTGCGCCCCAAATAATTACTAACCAAAACATTATGTCTCTAATTTTAATATAACTAATATTAGTATTTGCAAAATTTGAAATATAATTTATATCATCTATCATTTTATAAAATATAGTAGCTAATAAAATAAAGCCTAATGGCCAAGCAATATCTGTAAAATTTAGTTGTTTTTTTATTCTATAAATAATATAAGATATTGTTTCAAAAGGTATAATTATAACTAAAGATATAATTATAATATCAAGAATGAAATGCATATTTACCTTTTTTGGATATTTTTGAATAATATTATCTAAAAAAAAATTTAAAATCAAAATTAAACTTATTTGCTCAATAAACGTAGGTAGTTATAAATTGTGAAAAATACTATAAAGTTATTTTAAATTAATTTACAAAAGAAATCTAAATTATGAAGCAAAAAATTGTTGCAATTGGTGGCGGGGATTTTACAAAACATCAAACACTTAATATTGATAAAGAAATTGTAAAATTCAGTGAAAAACAACAACCAAAAATGTTATTTATTCCTACCGCAAGTTCTGATAATGCTACATATACCAAAAATATTTTGAAATATTATCAAGACCTTGGATGCACTGTAGATGTATTATTTCTAATCAAACAAAAAATATCATTTCAAGAGATTCAATCTAAAATACTCTCAGCTGATATCATTTATGTAAGTGGTGGTAATACGCTAAAAATGATGACTTTATGGCGCCGGCTTGAGATTGACAGACTACTTAACCAAGCACGCAAGCAAGGAACTGTTTTATGTGGATTGAGTGCGGGGTCAATTTGTTGGTTCAATTTTGGAAATTCTGATTCTAGAAAATTTAAAAATCCAGCTGCAGATTACATTAAAGTAACAGGGCTTGGATTTGTTAATGCTTTTAATTGTCCACATTATGATAGTGAAGCTGATCGTAAAGTATCATTAAAAAAAATGATGCAAAAAAATAGTGGCATTGCAATTGCACTTGAAGACTGTGCAGCTATACAAATTTTAGGCGATACTTATCGAATTATAAATTCTAATAATATTGCACGCGCTTATAAAATTTATTGGAAAGATAATATCTTTTATGAAGAAGTTATTGAACAGGTTAATACTTTTAAGAGTTTAAATGAGTTATTAAAAAAATAGAGGTCAACTACTTGGCTATTACTTAATTACTGACCTTATGCAAAAAATACAAATTTTAGACAAAGCACTTAAAAAAATAATTATAAGTCTATGAAAATATTTATAAAAAATTAGTTATGCATGCATTAGGAGATCAATAGTATGAGAAAAGTTTTTTGGGACAACCCTTATCAGCATACTCTAACAACCAAAATTGCATCAATTGAAGGCGATCAAATTTTATTAGAAGACACCATTATTTATTCTTTTGCCGGTGGGCAAGAAAGTGATAAAGCAACCGTAAATGGCATTTCTGTAATTGATTCAAAAATGGAAAGCCATCTTATTTATTATACTCTTGCTAGTGACCATGGTCTTTCTAAAGGTGATGAGGTTAAGATAGTGATTGACTGGCCTAGAAGAAATAGGCTTATGAGATTACATTTTGCAGCTGAACTTATTTTAGAGATTGTTACTCAAAATTTTAATCTAGAAAAAATAGGTGCACATATTTCTGAAGATAAGTCTCGGATAGACTTTATATCTGATGAAAACATTTCTTCTAAATTTGATTTTATATTGGCTCAATATAATGAAATAATCAAAAGTAATAGGCTAATTCAAACAGGCTATTCTGATATTGCAAACCAAAGACGCTTTTGGAAAATTGATGGATTTGCTCAAGTGCCTTGCGGGGGAACTCATGTTAAATCAACTGCTGAAGTTGGATTTGTAACACTAAAAAGAGAACATCCTGGCAAATCAAAAGAAAGAATAGAAATTAGGCTTGTTGATAATTTTGTTGCATGTTAAAATTTTTTAAAATTTTAATGCGATAAAAATCAGGAATAATGATGTCTGCTGTAAAAGATCAAGTATCAGATAAATTTGAAATTACTTTATCATTAGTAAAAAATCTCATAAAGCAACAGTTTCCAAAATGGTCCCATTTGCCAATTGATCCATTTAAATTAAGTGGTTGGGATAATAGAACTTTTCATCTAGGCGAAGAAATGTTTATAAGGTTGCCTAGTGCTGAAAGATATGCATCTCAAGTTCAGAAAGAGCAAAAATGGTTACCAATCTTAGCATCGCATTTGTCATTTACCATCTCCAAACCTCTTGCTCTTGGTAAACCTTCAAAAGATTATCCTTGGAATTGGTCTGTTTTTAAATATATTAAAGGTGAAAGCGCAAATGTTTTAACCATTAATGAATTACATTTTAAATCAATAGCGTTACAGTTGGCTCAATTCTTGAATGAATTTCATAAGGTTGACCCAACTGGTGGTCCATTGCCCGGTCCACATAACTTTTATCGGGGAGGCTCTCTTCAGGTTTATGACTCTGAGACAAAATTAGCACTTTCTAAATTACAAGGCTTTAT
>CAXNIA010000008.1:0-8684 GCA_964202375.1 Candidatus Babeliales bacterium
TTTTTGCTAAATTGTTTATTAAAACTGTTTTTTCAGATTCATATAATTTATTTATTTTTAAAATAGGATCAAAGATGTTTCCAGTAATTTTTAAAGTTAGCTCACCATTAGAAAGTGGCTGAATCACAAAGCTGCAAGAAGATCCATTAGCAATCATTTTAGATTCTGATTCATAGATATTTGCTTCGCCTTTAGTAATAATTATTTTTGGCCAATTAATAAATTGCCCAGAGCTTTTACAAATTAATAGCTCAGTATTGGTTAAATTATCTTTTAGTGTTATTTCTAAATTAGCATCATGACCAACTATGATTGTACCCAATGTTACTGGGCTTATTTTTATTTCTAATTGGTTAGAAGAATAGCTTTTACCAAAACCTATAAAATGAGCTATGGAACCATTTCTAGCTGTAGTTATAATCATTTTTGGAAAAACATACAGGCCTGGTTTTTTAGCAATTATTTCAAATGACCACTCATAATTTTTGCCTGATTTTAGTTCATTTTTGTTAATTATCTCAATATCTTGAGGAAAATTTTCTAATTCATAATTAATTAATTTATTATCATGTTCAAGCATTGCTTGATAGGTTAGCTTAAATTTTTGGCCAACATAAGGGTTTATGAGATTAGTAATTAATCTTGCCCCATAATTATTTAATATTTCAGGTTCTTCTAAGACTGTAATTTCATCTATTTTTAATTCGATTATTTCGGTATCTTTTTTTAGTAAAAATAGATCTAGATTTAGTTTTTCAGCTTTATTTAATTTTAGTTCATATCTTTTTAAAAACTGTTTTTGAAATTTACCGTTATTAAATTTATTAATAATTATTTCATCAATCTCATTAAGTCTTGAATCTTTTTTAATTATTTCAAAGCTATCACTTATAGTTAGTTCAACTAAAGCTTTGCCACCAACATAATAACTATTATCTAATGGTTTAATAGATACTTTTAAATCTTCTTGTAACTTATTTTGAGATTTTATTAAAGTAAAAAATATTATAAATAAGTAACAAAATTTTTTATTACCAGCCAGTTTCTTTATTTTTATCATCTTCTGCTCCTTTGCAATGTGTTGCTGCAAAAAGTTTCATCATTTGTTTATCAAAAGAATCTATAGCGTTTAGCATTTTTTGTTCATTAGCGTCTAAAGATTCTAGGGCTTCAGCTTGCTGTTCTTTGCTGCTTTGTTTATCTTCTAAATTATTACACTTTTGAGATTGGGTTTCTTGATGTTGGGAATTTTCTTGAGTTTTTTCTTTTTCTTGATTTTTTTTATTTTGATTTTGATTATTCTTTTGGCCCTGCTGATCTTGGGAATTATTTTCTTTATCTTGCTTCTGCCTATTCTTAGCATCTTGCTTTTGATCAGAATCATCTTTTGGTTGATCTTTGGGGGCTTCTTTTTCTTTTGAATTTTTATCTTGATCTTTTTTATCTTGATCTTGTTTTCTAAGAATTTCTTCTAGTATTGGTATATTGTGTTCAGCCTGTTTATTTTGGTATTTATTTAATAAGTATTTATAAACATCTAAAGCTTCTGCATATTTTTGAAGTTTTACTAAGCTATGCGCTTTATTGATATTAATAGGTTCTATAAATTCTGGTTTAGCTATTCCTTGAGACTTTTCTAAGAAATAAGCAGCTTTTTCATAATCACCTTTATTAAAAAAATCTGTGCCAGCATTATAAACAGCTACACTATCATTAGGGTTTTGGATAGCAATATCTAATAAGCTACATTTTGATCTGATTATAAAAAAAAATGTTAAAAAAAACGTTCTAAAATAAAACAAATAAGAGCAATGCATGAAAAAATCCAACTAAGAGATGTTAAACTAAATTCTGATAAATTATCATCTATAATTTTCTGACCACCACCAAGATTATAAATTTGAGCTTGATCATTCCAAGACCAATATTTGCCACCACTTTTTTGAGCTATTTCTTTTAGCAAATCTGGCAAAGCTTTAGAGATCACTATATTATTATTTTGATCTTTAAGATGCCCAATTTTATTGCCATTAGTATCCCATATTGAAATAGGTGCCCCTACTTCTTCACCTATTAAGCAGCAGTTTACCGTGATTTTATTATTAATTAATTCTTTTAACTCTTGTTCAAAATCAGCATTAAATTCGCCATCACTTAAAATGATAATTGATTTTTTGCTATCAATTTGCATTAATATTCTAATAGCTTCTTTTAAAGCTGGTTTAAGATCTGTTTCACCGGTAACTATAAAATTATCATCTAAAGTATTGATTAAAGATTTTATTAAAGATCTATCTTCAGTTGCAGGGACTAATGTAAAAAAATCAGTTGCAAACAAAATAACACCAATTGTGCCAAATATATTATTATCAACTATTTTTTCAATAATATTTGTAGCAAGTTTTAAACGAGTCTCTTTAAGGCAATCTTGAGCTAACATGCTTCTTGAAACATCTAATAATATAATAGTATCGTGATTTATTTTTGCTTTTTTAGAAGCTACTTTGTAACTGATTCCAATAGCAGCTATAAAAGATGCTATAAAGCCTAAAAAAGCAAAAAATATTTTAAATTTTATGATCTTTTTTTTTATAAAATTATTGTTATTTAACCAAATAAAATAGCAAAATTTGACCCAAATAAAAATAGTTAAAATAAAAACTAAGCTCGTTGTGCAGGTCATGTATAAAGGGCTAAGTAATAATATTTTATTTAAAAAAGATAACATTAAAAACAGGCTCCATAACAATATTTAAAACGTCTTAAAAACTCACTTAATATAAAAATAAAAGCAAATATCCAGTCTATATCAATTATTTTTATTGGTATATCATAATTGTTTTTGCTAGTTTCTAATGAATCTATCAAATTATATATCTCTTCAAGCTGCATATCTTGTTCGGCGTTAAATGATTTAGCATCAGTACTATCTGAAATATGGTGAAGAAGTTTTTTAGCTTTTTTACAAATGTCTTGATAAACATACGGTAAATTTGCTTCTGTTAGTCCAACGCCAATAGTATAAATTTTAATTTTAAATTTTTTAGCAAGCGAGATAATATCTTCTACTAGAACTCCATCATTATCTGGTAAGCCATCAGTTAGTAAAATAATAACTTTGGAGTTAGTTTTAGCATCTTTTAACCTATTTATAGCTGTTAATAATGACTGGAATAAAACTGTACCTTGTGGGTTTATTTCACCTAAATTATATTCTTTGATAGTGTTTATTAAAAATTGTTTATCATAGGTTAAAGGGCATCTTGTTAAAGCTACCTTGCCAAATAAAACTAAACCGATATGATCATGAACTCTTTTTTTTATAAAATTTATGGCAGCTTTTTTAGCAGTATCAAATCTTGATTCTTTGTTTTCTATATAAGCCATGCTTCCTGAAACATCTAAAGCTAATATCATAGCTACACCATAATCTTGTCCGCTAGTATATGATTTAATTAGATAAGGCCTTGCCATAGATACTAAAAGCAAAATTATATTTATATAAAACCAAACTGGCATATAAGATTTTGGTATTTTTAATCTTGTGATTAAGCCATGATAATAACTTAATTTTTTTTTTGATCTTATTAGCAAAATAATTAAAGTACTTAAAAATATTATTAAAAGTATCACTAAAGTAGTAAAAAAATTTTTAAAAAATATCAATTTTTAATCTCCTGCAAATCACTACAAGTTAACAATAGTAGCAAATTAATATTAAAAATTATAATAACTAAAAATTAATTTTTACTCAATTTAGTTTTAATTTGATCGTAACTACTTAGCTATTACTGCCCTACGATTACTTCGTAAGCTCTCAGGACACTGTCCCGGCGTGACCGCATCCCAGAGCTAATGCAATAAAGCTAGCTAAGGGCTAAATAATCTAATATTTTTACTAATTTATATTTATTTAGATTACTTAATTCTTTTTATGCAAAGGGGGTGCTATGCGCCGCGCCCCTTTGCTAAACCCCCGCACCAGGAGGATGCCTGGACCCTAAGCCTCACCTAACTCAGGCCCATCTGGCAGCAGTCTGCCATAAAGCCTTCCTAGGTGCTACACATCAGAACTATTTTATATATTTCTTATTTTAAAGAGTGCTTAAGTTAAGTTGGAGCCAGTATATTATAAGCAATAAGATTCTTATTTAAAAAAGGGCGTATAGGCCCCGCCAGGGGCCCACGTCCCCGAAGATTACGTAGTAATCGTAGGGCAGTATATTATAATTAAATTATAGCTGAGTAGTTATAAATAATTTATAGAAAACATTGAGTAAATATCCCGGGAGATCAGATATGATGAGATCTCTCGGGATATTTAAGAAGCCTAATATATAATTAACTAATTAATAAAAATTAATCTTTTTTAGTTAATTCTTTTTCCAAGTTGCCAAGATATTCAGGTAATTTTATACCAGACATTGCAGATATTTCATGCAATGGTGGTAAAGACTTAATCATATTGCTTAAAAAATTAGCAGTAGAGCTATTGTTAGAACCATTAGTTCCTGCACCACTATCCCAAACTGTGATTTTATCTATTTTAATATTTTTGATAGCTTCTGTTTGCAACTTAACAATTTCTTCAATTTTTTCTATCATCAACATTGTAGCAGCTTCTTGTGCATTATTATTACAAGCATTTACCAGTAAGTTATAACCATCAGCTTTTGCTTTCAATAAATGCAATGTTCCCTTAGCTTCAGCTTCTTTAAGTGCTAAAATAGCATTAGCTTCAGCCAATGTTGCAATTTTTTGCTTTTCTGCCTGCGCTTGTGCTTCTATCTCTATTTTTCTTTTTTCAATTTCTTTAGGCACAATTATCTCAGCCTCTAATCTTTTTACTTCAGCAATTGATTTAGCATTATTAATTTCTGCCCAAGCATTTTGTTGAGATATTTTACTACGTTGCTCAGCTTGAGCTTCTTGCTCTGCTAAATGGGCATTAAAAAAAGCAATTTTTGATTTAGATTCGTTTTCGCCTTCAATAGCTTGAGCATGATAATTAGCAACTTGAATTCGGCATTCCTTTTCAGCTAAGGTTTTACCAATCTCACCTAATTTTTCTTGTTCAGCTACGTCTATTTTAGCTTGATTTAATGCTGTAGATACAGATTTTCTACCAATACTTTCAATATAACCAGACTCATCAATAATGTCTGTTATGTTAACGTTAAGCAACATTAGACCAATTTTTTTTAATTCTGGTTCAATATGTTTTCTTATTTCATACAAAAAACGTTCTCTGTCTTGGTTTATCTCTTCAATTCTCAATGAAGCTACCGTTAATCTTAACTGACCAACAATAATCTCTGTAGCCATTATTTCTATTTCTCTTGGAGAAAGACCAAGTAACCTAATAGCAGCATTGTTCATAGCTTCAGTTGTAGTATCTATAGCTATAGTAAAAGTACTAGGAACATTAATACGAATATTTTGCAAAGAAAGCGCTGATTTTAAAGGTACATGAATTGCTATTGGTGTTAAATCTAAATATTTATAATCTTGGATTAATGGCCAGACAAATGCACCACCACCATGACAACATTTTGATGATTCATTACCTTTTATTTTACCAAAAATTACTAAAACTTTATTTGAAGGGCAACGATGATAACATTTTGCTAAATATATTAATGAAAAAAATATAAATATACCTGTTATAATACTTACTAAAAGTACTGTTCCTATCATATTAATGATCATATTATCTTTCTTTTATTGTATTTGCTTAATAAACGTAGGTAAAAACAACTGGGGCTAAAATATACTATAAATTCTATTCTTAAAAAAGCGAATAGTCCCTGCCGGGACAGTGTCCCCGGAGCTTACATAGTAAGCGGAGGGCAAAATATATAATTAAATAAATATTTATAATTTTTTTTAGTTACCTATGTTTATTTAGCAATTATCTTTTATTTCTATGACTTCTACTATCTGATCTATGCAACTTATCACTTTAACTAATTTAAATGATTCTATTTTTTTACCATCAATGCTTATTGCTAATAGTTCACGACTTACACCGTTTACTATCAGATTGATTTTACCTGTTTTGCCATCTGGTATCTCTTGGTAAACAAAACCTGTAAGGCCTACTGTTTGTTTAATATTAAAAACAGAACCCTTACTTTCTAAAGATAAAGTTAATCTAATTATTAAGCCAGTCACAAATAGCATAATTAGGCCACTTATTGTAGATATTAAAAATGTTTCTAATATACTTATCCCTGGTTGTTGGTTACTATAAAAAAGCCCTACCCAACCAAATGTCATTAAAAATCCTGAAATAGAATGTAGAGTAATTTTTTTAACTGGTAATTCTTCATGCTCATGATTTATGTCTGCTGTGTAATCAAAATTTTCTGATTCATGTGAGTTATTAAGCCCGATAAAAAATAAACCAATCACGCGTAAAATAAAAATAGTGGTGCCTATTATTGCACAAATTAAAAATAAATAAAAAATATTATTGTTTAAATTATCACTATTTAGATAATAATGGTTTTCTAATAAATTATTTTTAATTATATTTTTTAAATTGTTTTGCATGACATTGTCAACTTGTTTTTATTCATTTTATATATTTTATATTAGAATTATTAAAAATATTTGTCAATTTGTCATAATGTAGCTAGTCACCTAGCATTTGCTTAATAAACATAATTAGCTAAAAAAATTATAAGTATTTATTGTAAATACTGAGCTATATTTACTACGTAATTTCCCGAGACAGGTGCTCCTGGCTGATCTCAATGACGTCAACTTAAGAAAAAACCTTGGTAAAGCAAGGCTAAAGATCTGCTAATTTAATAATTACTACTTCTTGAAAAAAGGCGCTTAGGCCCTGCCAGGGGCCCCTGTCCTCGGAGATTACGTAGTAATCGTAGGGCAAAATATATAATTAAATAAATATTTATAATTTTTTATAGTTACTTATGGTTATTGAGCCAATACCAATTATTTTTAATTTAGCTGATTTAATTTTTTCAAGTTCTAAATTTAAATCAGCTATTTTTGCTTCTTGAGCTATTACTAATAATTTAATTATTTCTAACTTATCTAATCTACTTCCAGAAATCATATGCTTAGTACAATCAAATGCTGAAGCTCCACAATAATCTTTAAAGTTAACATCAGCACCATTTTCTAAAAGCTTTTGAGTCATATCTACTCTACCAAAAAAAATAGCATTAAATAATGGATGAGTTGGGTGAATTAAGTTTGATGTTTTTATATTTAGATCAGGTTTGTCTTTAATTATTCTTGCAAATAGTGCTCTATCATTATTTGCTATTGCTATATTTAGAGCTTCTATTTTTTGCTCGTGAGCTAATATTACTTGAGTTAAAGTTAAAATTATAAATAATAATTTTTTTTTAATAATTTTGATCATACCTGTATCACTTCTGTTTTTTATTTAAAATTAATAAAAATATTATAATTTTATAAAAATAAAGAGCTAGTTTTTAGATTAGATGTAACTACTCAGCAAGCGCTACGCGTAAATTTTCAGTTACAGCTAATAGACTCATCTTAAAAGATGCCATTTCATCATCACTAGTTTTTATAATAGAAACTTCACTTGTTTTTTTAGTAGATAATGCAGGCAATACTAATCCTCCAGTAGCACAATTTATACAGCGAGTTTGACATGCTTCACATAAAGACTCTTGGTGAGAAGCACTGTCCTTAGCTTTAGAATTATTTTCTAATTCTTGTCTTAAAATATGGTATCTATATTGACTCAGTAATGTTGCTCTTATTTTTTCTCTAGTAGGACAATCAATATTTGGGTATACATAAGCTGATCCATCCTGATTTTTTGGTTTTTGCCCAAATAATTTATCAATGTTGAAGCCATGAATAATTCCAGCTTTGCCGTCTTCTGGGTTTATAGCGTCACTATATACGCCTGTTGTTTTTGCATATGCAGATTTAGAAGTCCAATTTGTCGATGGTTCTAATTTGGATGGTTTTGATCTAAATGTTACCTCAAAAGTAACAGGAGTTGTCCATAATCTTCTGCTGCGCCACGCTTCTTTATCATCAGCTGCATTTATCATTAAATTTAGTATTAAAAAAAATACAATATTAAAACATTTGTTTTTCATGAGATCCTTTTTTTTAAATTATTAAGTTACAATTATATAATATATTATGTGCTAAAAGAAAATAAATATCAAAAAAACATGTATTTTCTAAGTAAATATAGATAACAAAAAAATATAAATATTTATTTAATTATATATTTTGCCCTACGATTACTTTGTAATCTCCGGGGGCATGGTCCTGGCGGGGACTATTCGCTTTTTTTATTTTTTTAAGTAACCATTTCTAATAGCATGCATTAGTTAATTCTAAGAGCTAAAATTAGTATTTCCTAAACTTTAGGTTACAAAACTGGGCTAAAATATAAGAAATTACTTCTTGAAAAAAGGCGTTTAGGCTACTCCAGGGACCTCTACAATAGCGTTAACTTAAGGAAAAAAACTAAGATAAAACAAAATTAGTAAGTTATAAATTTAATTTGTCTCTTCTTAAAAAAAGCGAATAGTCCCCGCCGGGACCATAGTTATTATCAATCTATAAATCACAATATGCTTGTAAAAGAACTTGATAGCCTAATACCAAACAAGCAAGTAGTAAACTTAATAGAGCAATCTGTAAGACGCACTAAT
>CAXNIA010000009.1:0-8680 GCA_964202375.1 Candidatus Babeliales bacterium
CGACCAATAAATATAGAATTAGACACGGCAACCTCTTTTATGCTTAAGATATATTATATGATATCTTGGGCATAAACTTAAGTCAATAAAAAATGCTCAAGATGATGTTTTCAACTATTTTTAACTATTTTTAATTTTATAATTTTACCTATATTTTTTAGAGCCCTACGATTGTTTCACAATCTCCCGAGACACCGTACCGGCGGGGACTATTCACTTTTTTTATTTTTTTTTAAGTAACCATTTCTGAGTTTAAGAAAGTTATTAAATCATCCGATGTAGTTTAAAATTAAATCTCCAGCAGAAATTGGCAATATTATTTTTTTTTGAATACTAATGATGGTTCTTGTCCAAGCAATGCTGAAATATGCGCTAAGCTTGCTAAGGTTAAATTTGCTTGTCCACGTTGAATCTTTGAAACCTGTGTAGCGTTTGAATTTAAACGTCTGACCATTTCATTAAACCCAATTTCATTTCTTTTCATATAATCATTCATGATTTGCTTAATACTCTCTTGTAATGATCGTAATGCTTTAACTTCAAGTTCTGCCCGTTGTTCAATGATAGCAATTTCATCTTTGCTAAAGCGTTTTTCAATAAGGTCTCTGAATTTTTTTAGTTTCATAATTTTTCCTTATAGTTTGTTAATTCCTTTAATCGCTCACGTGCCAACTTTATATCATTTTCCTGTGTTGTTTTCTGCCCAGCTACAAGTAATACAATAATTTTTTCTTCATGAAATGCATAATAAATTCTAAATTCATATAATCGCTCTCTTAATTCAAAAAGTTTTTTACCTAAAGAACGACTATGTGGTAATCGCAATTCGTTGCCACATTTTTCTAGCATAATTAATTTTTCAGCCACTGATTTAGCTTCTGCATCGGTTAATTTTTTAAACCAACGCTCAATTTTTTTATTGCCTGGCCAATACTTTATTTCCCATGAAGCCATAATGAACCTTCTTTAAACTGCTTAATAGCTAAACTTAATAATACTAAATTATAGTTTAGCGGTCAAGGGTTAATTTTTAGATCTGCTAAAATTATGTATACTACTAATATGATTGAATCTGTAAACAGATGTATTAGAAAAATTACTTATACTCCCATTTTTATATGATCATGAACATACTTGAGATGAATAACGATAGCCAAAATGTTTATATTTTGAAATCATCAAAGGATGTTGATACATTTTACAAAAATTTATAAATTAAAAAAATAACAAGGATATTATGCTTTTAGTGCGCGATTCGATCACTTTGCAAGAATTAAAATCAATGTCAGAGAAAATGTTTGATAATTTAGTCAAAGTTGTTGTTGATGTTGAAAAAGAAATCATGATTGTAGATGCACCGATGCATGCTGATCAAGAAGTTATGTTTCTAGAAGAAGAAGATAGTAAGCAAGGAAATCTATGGGGTATTAATTTATATCCTGATGAATACGGTAAACCAGGCTGGATTATTTTTGATTCAATGATTAACATAAGACCTTCTTGGGGTAATAAAAGCCGTGGCGTTGATGATGTTAAAGTTCAAGAAAACATACGTAAAATTGTAAATAAATTGGTAAAAGCATGATCATCCATAAAGACTTACTTGAATCAGGCAAGTGGTATCAGATGAGTTTGATGGAGCAACTAGCAAATATAGGCAGTGAGATATCACGTACGGTTATTTGGAAAAAAAATAATAATTTAGTGTATAGCCAGCAAGCATTCATTAGAGCATTGGAATTATTAGATTTTACGATTTATGATCCAAAAAATAAAGGTTGTAGGCGTAAAGAAATGGTAAGAATGCGTGAAGCACTGGTTGATCATTTTATGTTCGACAATGAATATAATACTACCGATGAAATATGGATAAGAGAGTTTTATAATTATGGTTATGCTGCTGCACTTGAACGTGGTCGGTAAGCTAAAAGGTCATTGATACACATTTTGCAAAAATTTATAAAGAATTTAAATATGACCAAAAAATTATACTTTGTAACAACAAGTTTATTAAAATTCCAACAAGTTAAAGAATGGATTTATGAGCTAGATTCATCTATTGAAATAGAGCAGAAAGTATTAGATATCCCAGAAATTCAAAGTCTCAATCTAGAAGAAGTTGCCTTAGAAAAAGCTAAAATAGCTTATCAAATAACTAAGTGTCCAATTTTAGTTGATGATGAAGGACTTTACTTAGAACAATACAATAATTTCCCTGGACCTCTGACCAAATATGTTTTTCATGGCATAGGAGCTGCTGGACTTTGGAAATTAACAGCTAATAATCCAAGATCGTATTTTAAAAATTGTCTTATATATATTGATGGACATGATTCTTATAAAATTTTCACAGGGATCTGTAAAGGCAAGTTAGTTGAACCCGTGGGTGCAAATCAAAACTGGTTTAACACTTTTATACCTGACGATATCAAATCAACAAATACTATTTTGTACAATCTACCAACCAAATCTAAAAATATACACCAAAGACATAAGTCTTTAATTAGTTTTTTTGAATGGTTTCAAGAGCAACAACTAAACCAATAAAGCTTAGACAAATTATTGACTTTGAAACTTCAGTTACCTAAATTAATAATATAATTTTTTTAAAAAGAACATATAGGCAACTTCAGACAAGTATCCCGAGAGATTGCACATAATGCAATTATAGGATTTTGTAAGAAATCTATTAAGAATAAAATCTATGCAAAAAAATAAAAACCATTTTGGTGTTTACGCAATTATCCTAAAAGGTAATAGCATTTTACTTATTAAAAAAAGCAGAGGTCCTTATAAAGGTAAATTAGATTTACCTGGTGGCAGACCAGAACTTGGCGAAACCCATTTAGAAACTTTAATACGTGAAGTTATTGAAGAAACTGGTGTTGTAGCTCAGCAAGCAGAATTATTCAATAATTACAGTGCCATTTCAAATTATAATACTGAATCTGGAGATGAAGAAACAATTCATCATACAGGCGCAGTATATTTAGTTGAAGCTTATAATGATAATAAATTATTAACTGAAATGAATATAGAAGATTCTTTGGGTGCACAATGGTTTGAAATTAAAGATCTAAAACAAGAAGTATTAAGCCCTTTTGCTTTTTATGTAATTAGTGAAATTGAAAATAAATAAATTAAATTTAATCTTCAATAATTTCAAGGTACTTCTCAGAATTATTCAAACAATCTTTTTCACAATAACTATCTTCCTAACTATTCAGTTATTACTTAGTTAATAATATATTGCCCTACGATTACTATGTAATCTCCTAGGACAGGTATCCCTAGCGGGACCTAAGCGCCTTTTTTTAAGAAGTAGCAAATTGAATTTATACTATCCATAGCTTGCTTTACCAAATCTTTTTTCCCTAAGTTGATACTATTGGAGCTTGCTAGTGACTATATGCTTACTTGATCTTTAATTAATTTTCTTAACAAGATTATCAGTAAAAAAAGGGATAATTAAATTTTTTGCGTTAATTATGTTTTTTCTTGCACTATAAATAGAAGTATCAAGATCGAAATTTATAAAATAACTTAATAATTTTGTTAATAATGTTTGATCTAATAATAAAGGTAAATCAGAAAATACACTGTGGCCAATATCCTTAAAAATATTTATCTTCATTTTCATTCCAGGAATTTTAGAATACTTCATAAGAATTTCATAATCTTCTTTACCATCACTTCCTTTCCAAACATGACTTTTCTCAGATAATAAATGAAGAAATGGTTTATTAAATGGAACTAACATATTGTTATTTCTTACAGCACTGTCTAAAGCTATTCCTACTTTAACTCGTTCATCATTTAAACACATCAACAAAGCTAGAGAACCTGCAAATGAATGGCCGATTATACCTATACTATTTAAATCCATTTTTTTATATAATGGACATGAGAAATCAGAATTAAGTTCGGTTAGTTTATTTAGTAAAAATTTATCATCTTGAACCATTGTCTCCATTTGTTCTTTTTTCCATTGATTATAAACAATTTTGCCTTCTTTTCTTTTTATCCCTGTAAGGCTTTTGATAATTCGTCCATCAGGAAATCTAACTATAGAAGCAATATAAGGATGATTAATACCTACTACTATAAAACCTTGACTAGCCAATTCTTCTGCAAGCCAAGTATAATGCTGAGCCATTGTGCCCCAAGCATTAGATAAAATAATTACTGGATAAGGGTCCCTTTTTTTACTAATTTTTTTATTTGGTATGGAATAAGTTTTTGTTGACATCAATCCCCAAAAAAATAATTTTGGAATCTTATATGAACAATAGTTAGAAAAAAATTCAATTTCAGATGCCATAGCATCATAATCATAATTATTTTCTGCTTTAAGATTTACATTATCAGCAGGATACCAAAACCTAACCATTAATTCACGATTTTTATCAATATTACTATTTTTTTCTAAACGATTATTATCAACAAGTTGTATATCAAAATAACCAATACTAAATTTACCTAAAGGTCTTAAAAAATTATTGAAATTAAAAATTACAACAATTATAGCAAATAAAATACAACAGAATATAAAAATACACTTAGAAAGAATTAACATTTTGCAACTACTCATTTGTTAGTTAATATTAGGCTTTTTACAAAATCCTATGATTACATTATAGGTAAAATCAGCTTGAAGTACAATGAGCTGTAAATATTTTGTAAATAATTCTATTAGAGTCTTATAACCCTCATTGATGGTAAATACCTTAAATTATATTGAATTATATCAAATTTATATTTTTTGCATAAGGTCAATAAGTAATAACTGAGTAGCTACAATTTTTTTTCTAAATTTTGGTATAAATACCAGATGATATTTGCAGTCCCATTTTAAATGGCTTAAACTTGAATATGAAGATTTTGTTTACATTTAAAATACCTCTTTGCCGTCAAGTTAAGACAAGTATAATGCAACAAAATCTTTTCTTAAATCCAAGGTCCAAGCCTTAATGAGGTAACTAGTCTAACTAATAGTTTACTTATCTTAAATTACGACACTACAACTGTTCTAAATTTAGTGGTTCACTATACAAGAAGAGAACATTATGCTAAATCTAAATGATTCAATAAAAAATCTTTCTAAAAAATGGCAGCTGAGTAATATTCGATTATTGGGAACAGTTCCTATTTTTAATAATTATATAGCTATTGCCTATAGCGCAATTTATAAGATTGATGTTGTATTAAAAATTTTAATTGCAGACACTCATGAACCAGAAGTTTTAAAATTTTTTGATGGTATTGGCTGCGTAAAACTTTTAGATTATGACGATAAATTAAAAAGTTTTTTGTTAGAACATATAAAACCAGGAATAACGCTTAAATCTTTATTTCCTCTTAATGATGCTAGAGCAACTAGCATTGCTGCTGAAATTATTAAAAAATTGCATAAAGCAAACGTAGCTATACCAACCAAACCATTCAAAACAGTAAATCAATGGTTAGAGTTACTTGGCACATTTCAAAGCAACAAAATTCCTCATTATCTATTTCAAAAAGCTCAAAAGTTATCAAAAGAGTTATTGAATTCAGAGCAAAAACAATATGTATTGCATGGAGACCTCCATCATGATAATGTTTTGCAATATGATGATCAGTGGATAGCAATTGACCCTAAAGGTGTAATTGGGCCTTTAGAATATGAGTTTGGCAGATTTATTATGAATCCAATTCCAGATTTACTAAAACAAAAAAATGTGAAAGAGATAATTAATAATAGAGTTAATATTTTTAGCGAAATTTTTGTCATTGAAAAGCAACGACTCATTGATTGGGTTTTTGTGCAAGCTATTTTAAGCGCCTGCTGGACGGAAGAAAATAAAAATGAAAAACTTTTTAACTATTTTATGAAACTTGCGGAAATAGTAGACGATTTATAGATTTTATTACCTACTCATTTTTTAAGGAAGGTTGACAGACTGATTGCAAAAAGTTTAATTATTGATAGTATTAAAATATGTTACTCTTCCTTCAATAATAAATAAGTTTGCGAGATCTTATGAAAACTTTATCTTCTTTTTTATAAAATATCTATTGTTATAAACTGCTATAGCCTAGATATTATCTTATGATCCCTTAACGGGAAATATATTATATTGTCCTTAAAATTTAAGTCTAAAATCAATGTTATCTAAAATAAGCTTAACAATTTTATCCATCTTTATGGGTTTAAATTTTTATGTATACACAAACTCTTATGGAATTATTAAAATGAATAAAAAATATTCAGAAGAAAACGTAATTTACGAAAATAGTGCATCTAAAATAAGCTTATCTGGGACATTAACACTGCCCATAACAGATGATAAATGTCCTGCTGTTATTCTTATTGCTGGTTATGGTGCAAATGACCGAGACGTAACTGGAATGGGGCATAAGTACTTTAAGGTACTAGCAGAATATTTAACAGAACAAGGTATTGCCGTATTGCGTTATGATAAACGCGGTGTTGGTCAATCTACTGGAAATTGGGCAGCGGTAACGACTAAAGAGCTTGCTGGAGATGTTTTTGCAGGAATAGCATATCTTAAAACAAGAACAGAAGTTAATCATAATAACATTGGTCTTGCTGGATTAAGTGAAGGTGGATTAATTGCTTCTATTGTTGGCGCAGAATCTACTGATATTGCATGGGTTGTGCTCATGGCACCTTTTGTTGCATTGGGTGTAAACAATCTTGTATATCAAGCTGGATTACAGCTTAAAGCTGATGGTGCAAGTGTAGAATTTGTTGAAAATGATGCAGTTATGAGAACTGCTGTTTATACTATTGCTCAACAAGAATCTAATACACAAGTTGCAGCACAAAAAATACGAGAAACTATTGTTGATTATTTGGCTTATTTGCCAGAAGCGCAAAAGCTTGAGGCTGAAAAGCTTCCTTGGGCATTTACTGAATCAAGAATTGATATGTATGTTCCTTTATTGACTTCTATTTCATATCGCTTTTATTTAACGTACAATCCAGAAGCTGTGCTTGAGTCTCTTCAAGTTCCTGTGCTTGTTCTTGCTGGTGGCAATGATTTAATGGCATCACCTAGTAAGATATTTCCTGTTCTTAAGCAGGCTTTTGAAAAATCAGGACATAGAGATTATAGAATAATCGAGTTGCCTAATCTTAATCATTGCTTCCAGACGTGTAAAACTGGAGCTTTGGCAGAATATGCGACTATTAAAGAAACAATGGCGCCAGTTGCTTTGAAAATAATTAGCGATTGGATTTTGTCGCGCGTATAGTTAGACTCACAAAGAAAGAAGGTAGCCCTGCAGAGGAAAAAGATTTTGTGGTATTTATATAGATAAATGGAATTATTTTTACGAATTGGTGATAAATGAAACAAAATAAAATTATTTGGCTCTTGATTATTTGTACTTTTGCAGTAGCGATCTGTAAGCTGATACGCTTACGTACAAAAACTAAACAAGGAACTATTATTATATTAAATGGCCCCTCAGCTTCAGGTAAAAGTTCAATACAAAAGGAATTTCAAAGTTTAATGATGCCGAATTTATGGATCAAACTAGGTATTGATAATTTATTTGATAAGCCAATGCCTGATATAACGCTTGAAAACTTATCATTTTGGCAAACACCAAATCCAATAAGATGGATAGAAACAACTAAAGACAAAGATAATAATTTTATAATTACACTTTTTACCGGTGAACAAGGTGATAAAGTTGCGTATGGTATGAATAGTGCAATTGCTGATTATGCAAAATCAGGCTGTAATATTATTGTTGATTACATTGCCTATAAAAAAGAATGGATCAATGACTTACAGCAAAAACTTAAAAATGTTAAAACCCATTGGATTAAAGTAAATATCCCTTTAACAGTTATAGAAGAACGTGAATTAGCACGTGCAACATCACCTAAAGGGCATGCAAGAAGCCATTACGATTTTGTTTATTGGGATCTAAAATATGATCTTGAAGTTAATAGTGAAAAAGAAAGCGCTGTTGAAATTGCAAAACAGATAAAAGAAAAATTTAATTTAGAATAATTTAAAAAAGTGAATATTCCTCGCTGGGCCCGTGTCCCCGGAGATTACGTAGTAATCGTAGGGCAATATATTATAATTAAATAATAGCTGAGTAGTTACGAAGTCTATTATAAATTATTAAGATAGTATTCATATTCACTTATAACTTCTTCAATAATATGTTTTTGATTTAAAGCCTCAAGACTTGTTTTATCTTTTAAGGATGCAAGAGTAATTAGCGCTTTCCATAAAGCCCACCCTCGTGCTCTTTCCCAAGTATTATTATCTAAATCAACACATATTTTAAAAATTTTTCGACTCTCATTTTTTAAAAACGTCCATGCAATTACTAAATCACATGCAGGATCTCCAATCCCCATTGCACCAAAATCTATTACCGCAACTAATCGATCATCTTTTATTAAAATATTTCCAGAGCTTAAGTCACCATGAATCCATACTGAAACTTTATTCCATTGAGAGCTTAGAGCTTTTTCCCAAATAGATTTTACTGCTTCAATATTAATAAAGCCTTGTAATTTAGAAAGTGCTAATTTTGTCTCAGAGTCATAAACCTGAAGAGAGCCTCCCCGATAAAAGTTATGTGGACCGGGCAATGGACCACCAGTTGGGTCAACCTTATGAAATTCATTCAAGAATTGAGCCAACTGTAA
>CAXNIA010000010.1:0-8377 GCA_964202375.1 Candidatus Babeliales bacterium
ATAATAGAAAACGCTAATACTTAAAACAAGCTGAAAACATAGTAAGAATAATTTAAATTAATGGTTTAAGCAGTAATTATTGTATTTTATTTTTTTTTAAGAGATTTTTAATATAATTTAAAAATCAAAAGAGTTAAATATGTATATTAATAATTGGTTAACTTATTTAGCTATTTTTAAATGGCAAGACTTATTTGCTTTAGCTTTAATAATTTATACTATTTATAAATTTTTAAAATTTTTAAGTTCTCACAATACTTTACACCTTTTAGGCTATTGTTATGCACTTTTTAGCACAATTGTTTTAACTGATATATTTAATTGTCCAGCTATTAGTCTATTTTTAATACAAAGTTGCCCAATTATAATTGTAATTTTAATTTTAATGCATCAAAAAAGCCTACAGAAAAATTGGCTTGGTATTGGTAACGCTAAAAAAAACAACACATCTTATAATTGGCTTGATACTATAGCTAAAGATTTAATTTGGGCTAAAACAAAAAATATAAATCCGATAATTATAATTGAACAAGAAGAAGACCTAACAATACTATTTGATGATTTTGTAAATGTTGAAACAGATTATAATGAACAACTTTTTAGATGCTTAATAAGTAATAATAATATTGAAAACAAAGATCAAATAATTTTAATAAATCAAAATAAAATTAAATTATGTAACTGCAAGTTTAATAAAAAAAATATTTTAGCTGAAGAAAATAAAGATTTTCTAGCTACTCATATAACATCTTTAACAAGTTCTATTATTATTTTTTCAGAAAAAAATACCCATAAGATTACTATCATGCAAGATGGTAAAAAAAATATAATTGAAAGCCAACAATGTGGTAGAACGTTAAGAAGTTTACTGAAAATAAATAAGGAAACAGATGAACATACAAGTTTTTATCAGAGAAATAAAGCAGCAACCACTGCTCAAATTTAGTGCTCTTATTATAGGTTTTACAATTTGGTTTTTTTTAAGTAAAAATGAATTAGTAGAAATTAATTTACCGCTAGATTTAATATTTTCAAAACCAATAAATACAAAATTATTGATAGAAGATAAATTTATAGCAAAAGTAGAACTACCTAGAATAAAAGCTTGGCAAAACATTTTTAGTAACTTCAAAATATTTTTTGATGTTGATAATCTTGAAACCGGAGATCATAATCTTAATAGTTCAGCGGCGCTATTTATTTCAGATTTTCCAGTAAAAGTAATCAGTCACAACTTACCTGAATACCTAAAACTTAATATTTATTAATAAATATTCAAATTAATTTTGTAACTACTCAGCTATTGGTATTCAAATATTAAAAGCTAGCCCTAAACTTACTCTGTAAGCTCCGGGTAAAGAGACCCCTAGCGGAGCCTATTCGCTTTTTTTCTTTTTTTAACCAACTGCTAATAATACCTAACACTAAAATTCATATTTTTTTATATAATTTAGTAGTTATGAAATTTTTTTTAAGAAAGGCGAATAGTCCCCGCCCGGACTATGTACCCGGAGATTGTGAAACAATCGTAGGGCTCTAAAAAACCATTAATTAAACGATAGATGAGTAGTTACTTAATTTTATTAGTTTAAATTAATAATTAAAGATATTATATATTATATAATTTTTTAAAAAAGATAAAATAATGAAATTTTCTAAAAAAACAAAAATAGTTTTTGATTACTTAAAATCAGCATTTTTAAATGGTTTTTTTACACTTTTACCATTAGCTTTAACTTTATGGTTATTCAGAACTTTATTTAAATTAGTTAAGGGTTGGCTTGAACCTTTAAGCTATTTTATACCTAAAAGTTTATGCTGCATACCTCATTCAGAAATTATTATTGTAACTATATTTATAATTTTGATGGGTATTATTTTAAAACTATTTCTTTTAAAAAGTATCGTACATATATTGGAAGATAAGATTGTTTTTAAAATACCTTTAATAAAACAAGTATATGGTGGAATTAAACAATTAGTGCATGCTCTAACAAGTCATGATCAAACTAGTTTTCATACAGTAGTTTTAATAGAATTTCCTCGTATTGGAACCTACTCTTTAGGATTTTTAACAAATAAGTTAGATGCAGATTTTAATACTGGAAAAAAATTATGCACTATTTTTATACCAACAACTCCTAATCCTACTACTGGTTATTTAATCTTAATTCCTGAGTCTGATTGCAAAGTAATTGATATCACCACACAAGAAGCAATGACCATGATTATTTCTGGTGGGATAGTTATTCCAAATAAATTAACTAATAAATAATTTATTATTAATCAAGTAATAGCTGAGTAGTTATGAATTTTTTACTTCTACTAGTTTGTAAATTTGGACATCTTGTTTTGCAGTTGCTATAGCTGAGTAGTTACAAAATAAATAAAGGATTGTAGTATGCAAAAAAGTAAAATAAAATTATTACCAACAGATGTTAGTGATTTTCCTACAATGATCGAAGGGAATTATGTTTATGTAGACAAAACAAAAATTCTTTATCAATATTTTTCTGAAGGCAAGAGATTGTTTTTTCTTTCTCGTCCAAGACGTTTTGGTAAATCTCTTTTATTGTCTACGTTAAATGAATTATTTTTAAATAACAAAAAGTTATTTAAAGATACTTGGATAGAATCAAGTGATTATAAATGGGTGGAATATCCTATAATAAATTTAGATTTTTCAGCCTTAAGCTTTCAAACATCTCAAGAATTCAAAATAGATATTATTTGGACATTGGAAAGTATTGCAAAAAAATACAGTATTAGCATTTCAGATGCACCTTCTCTTGCAACAAAATTTAAATCCTTAATTGATCAATTATCTGAAAAAAACAAAGTTGTAATTTTAATAGATGAGTATGATTACCCACTTTTGAAAAACTTAGATCATGAACATATTGCAGATGCCATATTAGAAGTTATGGCAGGCTTTTTTGGTGTTCTAAAACATGTATCAGGTCACCTTCATTGTTTATTTATTACTGGTGTTACTAAATTTGCTAAAACAACATTGTTTTCAGGTTTAAATAATTTAAATGACTTGTTTGTTGATCCAAGTGCTGCATCATTACTAGGTTACACGCAGCAAGAATTGCAAGATAATTTCCCTAAATATATAGAAGCTTTAGCTACCAAAAAAAATCTATCAATTGCAGAAACTTATGATGCTATTAAAGACTGGTACAATGGCTATCGATTTTCAACAGATGAAACCAAAGTATATAACCCTTATTCAGTGGTACATTTATTTAACATAAAAGAATTTAAAAATTTCTGGCTTGAAACAGGAACTCCTGGTTTTTTAATCCAATTAATGAAAAAACAATATTATGAAATTAAAGATATTGAGACAGCAAAACTAAATGAACAATCTTTGGGTACCTTCGAAATCAAACAGTTACCCTTATTAGCAATATTATTTCAAACAGGCTACATCACAATTGCTGATTTTTCTTACGCTAGTGATGGTAAAACTATTTTATATAAAATGACTTATCCAAACCAAGAAGTTAGCATCTCATTCAAAAAATATATCATAACTTCTATGACACAAAATACTGTCAGAGATGTTGAACGTGCAGCTGATCAAATTGATAATGCATTAACAAAAAATGATATTGAACTGTTTTGCAATACACTTAAAAGTCTATTGGCAAATATACCATATCAATTACACATTGGAAGCGAAGCATTTTATCACTCATTATTTCAGTTTTTAGTTGATTTATTAGGCTTTCAGGGTCAATCTGAAGTAAGTAGTGATAAAGGCAGAATTGATTTAGTTATACAAACAAAAAATAGAATTTTTATTTTTGAATTTAAGTTTAAAAGTACTGGCGAGAAAGCATTAAATCAAATTATTGAAAAACAATATTATCAGAAATATTTATATCTTACAAAACCAATTACTTTAGTTGGATTATCTTTTAATCATAAAGGCAAAGAGCTTACATTAGATTGGGTTAAAAAAGATATGTAAGGCGGTAACTACTCAGCTATTAGTTTGCCCTACGCTTACTTTGTAAGCTCCAGGAACATTGGCCCGGCGGGGCCCAATGGCGTCAACTTAAGACTTTTTTATAATTTTACTTATAGTTTTTAGAGCCCTGCGATTGTTTCACAATCTCCGGGTACACTGTCCCGGTGGGGACTATTCACTTTTTTTAAGAAATAAAGATTTAAGCTTATAGTGTTTTGGTCTTACTTTTCCAAAGGTTTTTTCCTTAAGTTGACGCCATTACGGCGGGGCCTATTTGCTCTTTTTAAATAAAAATTTTATTTGATAATTGCTTTGTGCTTATTTCTATAAAAAAACTTGGGCAAGCAAGACTAGAAAGATACAAATTTAATTTGTTACTTCTTAAGAAAAGCGAATAGTCCCCGCTGGGACACTGTCCCCGGAGCTTACATAGTAAGCGCAGGGCAAAACATATAATTAAACAAATATTTATAATTTTTTATAGTTACCCACTTTTATTGAGCAAATACAGCAATATATTATAATTAAATTATAACTGAGTAATTACATATAAATTTATAAAAAATATTCTAAACACCAAGCTTCTAATAGCATTTCTGAACCACCATTTTTGAGCTGGAAGTCAACTTCATATAAACTAATTAATTTTTGTTGCAAAATATTTAATTTTATTTTTTTCCAACCATTTTGTGTAACATAAAATGGTAATTTACTAGAAACTGATCTTGCCTCTTCAACTAAATTCTTTTGCATATAATAGCTAAAAAATAAAGTTCTAAAGATTTGATCTGATAAATAACTAATAAAAAACTGAGTCGAATAATTTTTTTGCAATAAATCAAATAATGTAAAAAACTTATTAGAATCTTTTGTAAAAAAATATTTAGATAAATTAAATAACGATTCTTCTTCATTTAAATTAATGGGCCACTCTTTTAAAGCTTGTCCAAATAAATCATGTAATAAAAAATTATATTCATTTAATAAAACAGCATCATCTATAAAGACTGATCTTGATACTTTATTTTTAAAATTATTTTCAAGCCAAGGCATATACAAAGCATTATCTTCTGTTTGCACAAAAGCTAAATCAACTATATTATTTTTTTTTGCTATTTTGCTAGCAAAATCTTCTTCTATAAAAACACCAACTAAATGTGGCCCTGTATAAGAAATTAAAAATTCTAATATTTCTTGCTTTTTTTTAGGTGTATATTGATCTAAAGAGCCAAACCAATAACATAACCCCTGACCCAAAAAAGAGCAGCTTAGTGTTTGAATGTCTTCTACAAAATGATATTCAAAATTAAGTTTTTTAAGATAATTAAACCAACGCAAAATAAACAAGGTTGGATATTTTGGTCCTGTTATAAACCAGGCCCCTTGAGTTGCTGTGGAATATTTTTTTAAATTTAGAATTTGATCTTTTATACTTTGCATATAATTATTTTAGCATGCAAGGTATAAGCTTAGCAAACAGTAAGTTAATTATTTTGTAACTACTCAGTTATTATTTAATTATAATATACTGTTGCTGCCCTACGATTACTGCCTAATCTCCGGGGACATAGTCCCGGCGGGGACTATTCGCTTTTTTAAAGAAGCGATAAATTAAATTCATAGCTTCCTGTTCTTATTTTATCTTAGTTTTTTTCCTTAAGTTAATGCCATTGAAGGGCCCTGTCTCTAGAGATTACTTAGTGATAGTAGGGCCACAGTATAAAATAATAATTCTTGTAACTACTCAGCTATTGCTTAACGAATATTTTTTAGAGCCCTACGATTGTTGCACAATCTCCGGGGACACGGTCCCGGCGGGGACTATTCGCTTTTTGTTAAGAAGTAGCAAATTAAATTTGTAGCTTATGCAGTAAAGCGTAGGCAAGCATCAAAAAGTATAATTATTATTTAAAAAAGGGCGATTAGGCCCCGCCAGGGGCCACTGTCCCGGAGCTTACAAAGTAAGCGCAGGGCAAGATTTAAATTCAAAACTTTAATGTTTTATTAATATTAATTAATAGCTGAGTAGTTACTTAATTATTATAGATTTTATAGATTGAAAATTAGCTTTTTTCCAATCATCTTTTAAAAGCCCAGCTTTTAAAGAAAGTTGCTCAAATGCCTTCAGCTTATTCCACTTAGCATCAACAATAACTCCTGGTATATAAATAGAATTATACTTGAGACCGTCTTTGAGATGATTTAAAATAAGCCCGTCATTAATATCAAACAAATTAAAATCAGTTTTTTCAGGGTTCATTAAAATAGATATTTCAAAAGTTAAATCTGGATATTCTTCTAAACTTATTTTTTTAAATCTTGTATCTTGATGTTCAGCTAAAGCTTTTATTCTAGAATTTAATTGTTGCAAAAAGTTTTTATCATTAGATTTTAGCAAACCTAAGCAACCACGTAACTCATGATTATTTTTCTTATTTTTAATAGTGACAAATAAACCATATGGATTAGGTAAATTATTAGTAAAATTTATATTCTTAGATACAGCAAGATCAGTAATACTTTTAGATTTAAGTAATATTTTAAAATAACTTTTAGTGTATTCTAAAATATTTATTTTTTGCTTATTAGTTAAATATAATAACTGTCCAGAACCAAAAATAACCCCATAACCAACTGAAGAGTCATCATTTTGATCATGACTTGGGAAAATATTTTTTGAATTATCATAAACTAATGTTTTAGATCTAAGCTCCAAGATAGGTAATTTTTTTAATAATTTAATCAAAAAATTTAATGGCTTCTCTCCACAAACTGTATGACCAGCATCATCTAAAGATTTTTCAAACTCATTAATATCTAAATTATTAATAGATTTTAAAATATTATTATCTAAAATAGTTTGACTAATATTTGGAGTAAATTTAAAACGTTTACCCAAATGAGTTAAATCAGAACTTACAATAATTAATGTTTTTGGCGTAATAAACTTTTGAAGCTGATCTAGATTATAGTTAAGATCTTCTTCTGAACTATTACCAATAAAAACTGGATATACTATTGGATTTTTTTTTATAGAACTTTGTAATTTAAATAAAAATGGTAATTGGTTTGAAAAGGCATGTTCTTTAGGTAATTTAGTGATTTTAAAACCTGGAATAGTTGAAGTTTTAAGCTTTCCTAAAACAGTTTGGATATTTTTACAGTCTGGCGCAAAGATTTTATTACTAGCTTGATGTAAAGGCGATAAAATAATTATTTTATCAAGATCCAGATTATAAAATGGAACATAAGCTTGAGTTAATATTGGTCCTACATATTTATACCCAGCGTGAGGCACAATTAACCAAAAAATAGAATTTTGATTTAAATTAATATTAAATAATTTCTTTTGCTTATCGTACTCGTCTTGCCATTTAGTAAGCTCTGTTGTTAATTCCTGCTTATTTGAATTATACCAAAATTCTGGGTCAACCTGACAAGCATTAAGTAGCGATGCTAAAAAAAATATAAATAAATATTGCATAGTTTTTTTTAATTATTAAATAAATTTAAATAGATTATAACTATTAAATTTTATTTATCTAAATTTATTTGTAACTACTCAGTTATTACTTAATCAATATTTTTAAGTACCCTACGATTACTGAGTAATCTCCGGGGACATTGTCCCAGCGGGGACCATTTGCTTTTTTTATATTTTTCAATCAATTTCTAGTGCAACATCAATAATACTAATAATAAAATTTTATATTTTTCTTATATAGTTGAGTAGTTACAAAAGTGCTTCTTAAAAAAAGCGAATAGTCCCCGCCGGGAACATGTCCCGAGAGATTGTGAAACAATCGTAGGGCCACAGTATAAAATAATAATTCTTATCTAAAAAGGGCAGTTAGGCCCCGCCAGTGGCCCATGTCCCCAGAGATTACGTAGTAAGCGTAGGGCTAGCATAAACTTAAAGTATTTAATAAAAATATTTATTTTGCTAATTTAAAGCTAAACTAAAAATATGCTAAAAGAGATTATCTCAGAACAAAATTTAGAAAATGCCTATAGTATCTTATGTAAACAGCGTAAAAATTATAGTGCTTATGCAGATATCTGGGACCTCAGATATAACTGGCCAATTTATAAAAAAGATATAAAAGCACAGCTAAAAGCAGGTACTTATAATTTTGAGGCAGTAATACAATATACAGATAAAAATCAAGAAATTTGCTACAAACGTACCGCCAGAGATGCCGTAGTTTTAAAAGCTGTTTCTCTAGTGCTTGCAGATTATCTAGCACCAAAACTTGGGCGGGTTTATCATCTTAAAAGCTATGGTGGTATTGCTGGGGCTATAAAATATGTAAAAAGTAATTTAAGCAAGTATAAATATGTATTTAAAACAGATATAAAAAGTTATTATCAATCTATCAACCATAATATGCTTGT
>CAXNIA010000011.1:0-8370 GCA_964202375.1 Candidatus Babeliales bacterium
AAGCGCAGGGCAAAGCTTATAATTATGTGTATGTTTTTTAGTTACCTACGTTTATTGAGCAAATACGGTCATTGGCCCCTGGCGAGTCCTAAGAGCCTTTTTTAAATAAGAATTATTGTAACTATTTAGCTATATTAAGAAAAATATAAAATTTTATTGTTAGTATTGTTGATCTTGCACTAGAGAATGATTAAAAATATTAAAAAAGCGAATAGTCCCCGCCGGGACAGTGTCCCCGGAGCTTACAAAGTAAGCGCAGGGCAAATTTATGACACACAAAATTAATTTATTATTAATTAAGTAATAACTGAGTAGTTACAAATTTAAATTAATTTTTTATTTCTTTTGGCTCCTGCTGATTTTTTTTAGCTTTAGCAAATTGTAAGCTTACTTGGTAAAACGGGTTGATATCTCTTTGTTTTTTTAAAGCTCTATGTGCTTCCCATGTATAATCTTTTCTTATACATCTTGGTTGTTTTGTTAAAATAATTTCTTCAGAATATGTATTAGTTATAAATATTACTAATAACAAAAATATTTTTTTCATATTAAAATCTTTCTAAAATATTTAATTTTATATTAAGTTGATTTACTGGAGCCTCTAATATTATAGGTAAATTATTTGGTAAAATATCAATAATATTTTTTAAAGCTTTAAGACCAATTTGGCCATTACCAATCATTTCATGCCTATCAAGGCAAGAGCCTTGTTCATCATTAGTATCATTTAAATGAATTAGTTTCATCTGAAATGGCACATCAATAAAAAGTTGCTTTAAAAAAGCAGCTTGATTATTAATTTCTTTAATATTGTAACCATAAGCATGGGCATGTGATGTATCAAAACAAAATCCTATCTGATCTGATTTATCAAGCATATTATAAATTGTTTTAAAATCAGTCAAATCACTACCTATTGTAAAATTTTTATGAGCAGTATTTTCTATAAGTAGCATGCAATCATTTTGAATTATATTTTTAGTAATTTTATTTAAAAATTTAACAGCTTGTTCTATTCCAATATTTTTATCTTGATACTTTTTAGCGCTACCTAAATGTAAAATAAATAATTTAGCTCCAAGAGCTAAAGATCTTTCATATTCTTTTTTAAAAGCTGTCACTGAACTTTCACAATTATAAGTGGGGCATATCCAATAACTACCATGAATATAAAGATCTATGTCCTGGGCTAATTTATGACTTAATTTAATATCAGTTTCGTCTAAACTTAATAATCTATTAGTATCTACTACAAAAGTTTGCAAACAATTAGCATTTAGCTCTTTTGCTTTTAAAAAAGTTTCATTAAAAGGAGATATCGGTCTAAGATGAAATCCTTTATTTCTCATATTGTTCTATATTTTTTGTAATCAAAGAATTAATCAAATTATAAGTATTGTCTAGTTCTAATTTACTGATGCTTTCAATGCTCATACTAATAACATTTTCAGTATTAGAAGCTCTTAAAGTAACACAATTATTTTTAATTTTAGCTCTAACGCCATCAATAGTATCATAAGAATCAGCTATTTCAACTAAATCTTTATTAATAATGCTTACTAATTGTTTAGCTAATAAATGTTCAGGAATTTTAATACGTAATTCACCAGTAGAAAAAAAATTAGGTAAATTAGCTATTAAACTATTAATGCTGCCATAATTTTTAATTATTTGTAAAAGTCTTAAAAAGCTATAGATTCCATCATCAAAACCATAAATTTCAGCTGGTCTATCTGTAAAGCAATAATGGCCACTTAGCTCTCCACCTATTAAAGCTTTATTTTCATTAACTTTTTGTTTGATATGACCATGTCCTGATGGTGACCAAATAGTTTTTATACCATGTTTACTAAAAATAAAATCAGTTAAAATTGTTGCACATTTTATATCAGCTACAATTAAGCTTTTTGTGTTATTATATAAAGCAAAAATAGCTAGTAACTGATCACCACGTACTACATTACCTATTTCATCTATGACCACTAATCTATCAGCATCTCCATCAAAAGCTATACCAATAGTGCCATTAATTTTTTCTTCAAAAAAAATTCTGCCATAGTTTTGAGTAGGATCAGGTCGATGGCATCTAAAGTTACCATCTAAGTCATTTGCTACTAGTGTTACATTTTTAAAATTAAGCATCGAGCATAAAACTGAAATTACCTGGCCTGCTGGAGCGTTTGCGCAATCTATTAATAAAGGTAACTCAAAATTTTCTAAATCTTTAAAACTTTTTACTAAATGTTTAATATAGTTGCTTGGTTTAGATTTTACATGACAAATATTTTTTATAGTCTCTAGAGGTTGGTTTATAAAAATATTATATAAGTCTTGTATTTCTAAGGCTGTTAAAGATTGACTATTTTTTAATATTTTAAAGCCATTATGATCACCATCGTTGTGAGAAGCTGTAATCATTATACCAATTGAGCATGAGTCTGGATTAGTTAATTTTAATTGTTGTTCTTCAAAATACAATTGTGGTGTAGTTGTAATACCTACCCCATAAATATTTATATTACAGTCTGCAAAAGCTGTATATAAATGATCATATATTATTGGTGAGGAGTTTCTGCCATCTCTTGCTAAAACAACTTTAAGTTCTAAGGTGTTATTTAGTTCTAACCATTTTACAATTGCTTTACCAAATCTATAAACATCTTCTATTAAAATATCTTTGCCAATTATGCCTCTGATATCATAGGCTCTAAATGATGAGTGTTTCATATTTATTTTTTATTTATATTTCTAAAATTATTCGATAAGTCTTGATAGGCCATTTTTTTTGCTATTTTTAAAAGTTAAGTAAAAAATAGTTATAAAGATCAATAAGTATAGTAAATTTAAAAATAAAGCATTAATTATTAAATACCAATCTATTAAACCACTTTTTATAAAATTACGCATTGCATCAAAAATATACATTAAGGGAAACCAAGAAGCTATAGTTTGAACCCAAAATGGTAAAACAGAAATAGGGTAAAAAATTCCTCCAAGTGGCGCAAAAATCCAGCCCATCATAAATACTAATCCTTGATATCTAGAGCCACCCTTGATAATTATAGCTCCAGATAAAAAACCAAAACTAGTACCGGCCATAAATAATAAACCTAGAAACAAAAATAAAGACCAGCCAAAAATGGCAAAAAGTGAAATTTTATAAATAAATAAAACAATCAGATAACAAAAAAACAGTAAAATAATGCTGATAAAGCTAGAAACTAAAAGTAAGCCGATAATCCATTCAGATAAGTTTAAAGGGCTTGCAAATAAATTTGTGATATTATGAGAAACAACTTCTTCTAAGATGCCTAAGCAAAGGTCTAAATTAGATCTGACTATAAATTGCCAAAAAACAACAGCAGCTAGTAAGGAAATACCTATGATACTACTAGCACTATCTTTTTGGATCCAAGATGCAGAATAACCCCAAATTACGATATCTAAAAAAGACCAATAAAAAACATGCAATAATTTAGCTGGATCTCTTTTTAGTTGTAAAAAATTTCTATAGGCCATTACAAAAGCTCTTTTAATATCAAAATTCATTTTTATCCTAAATCATTTATTATTAATTATTACTTAAAAAAGGCGTTTTGAGCTACGCCAGGTGCCCCTGTCCTCGGAGATTGTGTAACAATCGCAGGGCCATTAATTAAGTAATAGCTGAGTAGTTTCATTATTTGTTATAGCAAAAAAATAATCTTCTAAAGTTGGTCTTTTTATGGAAATTTGCGTATAAGTAATCTTTAATTTTAATAAATTATTTAAAAAATCAGGAATTAATTGTTCATCTATTTTAATTTTAAATTCATTTTCTTGAATAACCCATTTAAAATTAGAGTTTGATAAATAGGTTTCTAATTTTAAACTATCATCAGTATATAATTCTATATGAGCAGTTTTTACTTGTCTGATCAGCTCATCTGGTGTTGAATCAGCAATTAATTTACCAGATTTTACAATTAAAACTCTATCTACAAGTTGTTCTACTTCTTCCATGTTATGTGAGGTTATAATAATACTAAGTCCGCAATCTTTACGATAAATTTTTAATAAATCGCGAGCTCTTTGAGCTGCTTCTACATCTAAAGCTGCCATTGGTTCATCTAGAATTACTATTTTAGGTTCTATGATTAAAGCTTTTACTATTTGTACTACTGCTGATTGTCCTGCAGAAAGTACGCCATTTTTTTTATTAAAAATTTCAGGCATTTTTAATATATTTAAAAGTTCAGCTGATTTTTCAAGAGCTCTTTTTTCTGTAAGACCATACAAGCGACCAATAATTGTCAAATTCTCTTTTACTAATAAATTTGGCGGCAATTTAGTATATGAACTAGCAAAACCAATTTTTTTTAATATCTCAGATCTATTCTTTTCAAAACATTGCCCAAAGTAACTAATTTTACCACTAGTTGGTGTTAAAGTAGAAAGCAACATTTGCATCAAAGTAGTTTTTCCAGCACCGTTAGAGCCTAATAAGCCTAATATTTCACCTGACTTTAAATTAAAGGTAATATTATCTATTGCTTTAAATTGTTTTATTTTAAATAATCCAGACTTGAATACTTTATTTAAATTTTTAACCTCTAAAATATAGCTCATATTTTTTTCTTTAATCTAATTTATTATAATTCTTATTTAAGATTAATTATCTTAAATCAATAAAGCAATCAAAAGCTATAGTAGTTAGCTAGAGAGCTAAAAAATATTTTGGCTACTCAGCTATTGCTTGAATTTATAAATAATATATTAAATTAAAAAACTTGCCCTACGATTATTGCGTAATTTCCGAGGACACATGCCCCTGGCGGGGCTATTCTCCCTTTTTTCAAGAAGTAATTTTATATATTTTAACATCTATTAGTGAGCTTTAAAAATAACTACTCAACTATATAAAAAAATATATTAATTAATAAAATAATTTTTAATTTATAAGTTAACTTATAAATTTTACTTAAATTTTATGACCATGAAGTATTATAAAAACATGTATTTAAAAAATTCCCATTTTGATCTTTATATATACTATCACATTTTGCTATATTATTAGGTTGCCCTTTACCCCAAAAACAAACATTCCAATTGTTTACACAATTTTGTGTATATTTATCTGCGGTTAACTGTGTAGCACATGTAGGTGGTGCCCATGTTTTACAATATTTATTTGTAGTACTAAGTACAGCACATGTACGTGGTGCCCATGTTTCACACCTATAGGCAAATTCAGAACATGTACCTTTTAGTCCCCATTTTTCACAATATTTATTTGTAGTACTAAGTACAGAACATGTACGTGGTTCCCATTTTTCACACCTATAGGCAAATTCAGAACATGTACGTGGTCCCCATTCTAAACATGGTAATTTATCTGATGTCGGAATAATTGGACCATAACTAAATAAATCGGAAATAAAATAGTTTTGATATCCTGCTGCATGAATTAAATTAAATAAACACAAAATTAAGATTAAATTTGTTTTTTTCATATTTTTCTTTCGTTAAAAACAATTTGACTTATACTAATATTATGATACAGCAGCAGCAGCAGCAGCAATATCTTTATGGTTTTCTTGAAAAAATTAGCCATAGCAAAGTGTTTTTTAAATTTTTTTATTTATATTTGATAATTATTTATATATTATTTTGTCTTTGCTTAATAAACATAGGTAACTAAAAAAGTAACTACTCAGCTATTACTTAATTATAATATATTGCTTTGCCCTACGCTTACTTTGTAAGCTCCGGGGACACTGTCCCAGCGGGGACTATTTCGCTTTTTTTATATTTTTTCTTCTTTTCTATAATGCAATACCATAAGATTAAAAACAAAAAAACATAATTTTCTTAGATAGTTGAATAATTATAAAATTGCTTCTTGAAAAATGACGTTTAGAGCTCTTCAGGGGCACTTATTCCCGGAGATTACGTAGTAATCGTAGGGCAATATATTATAATTAAATAATAGCTGAGTAGTTACCCTAAAATTAAGAAACCTATTTCAAAAATAATATTTAGTTATAATAAAAGCTAAAGGTAATGTTTTCTATTACCTTTAGCTTTTATTATAACTAAATTAGGTATAAAATGGCAGATAATATTTTAAATACAATACTTAGATTAAATAAAACAGTTATTTCTTTTAAAGAACTTTTGATGTTGTTTCCAGATTCAGATATTAATATTTTAAAGTCAAAAATTAATTATTATATTAAACAAGGTAAATTATATCATATTCGTCGTGGGTTATATGGTAAGGATAAAAAATATGATCGCTTAGAATTAGCAAATAAAATATTAATACCCTCATATATTAGTTTTGAAACAGTTCTTGTAAGTTATGGAATAGTTTTTCAATATTATGAATCAATTTTTATAGCTACTTATCAATCAAGAAATATTATATGTGATAGTCAGGAATACATTTTTAAATCTATAAAATCATCTATTCTTACAAATACTAATGGTATTGAAATAAAAGAAAATTATAGTATTGCATCATTAGAAAGAGCCTTTTTAGATGTAATTTATCTTAATATAAATTATCATTTTGATAATCTTGTACCATTAAATTGGGAAAAAGTTTATGAAATTATGCCAATATATAAAAATAAGCGTTTAGAAAAAATGGTTAGAAAATATCATAAATTTTTTCTAAGTAATTCAAGGAGTCTTTGATGGGATTAAATATTATTATTCATAAAAATATTCTTACAATGATACTTAAAGATATTTTTACTGATTCATCAATTAGTCCATTTTTAGGCTTTAAGGGTGGAACTGCCGCGCTTTTTTTTTATGATCTAAATCGTTTTTCTGTTGATTTAGATTTTGATTTATTAGAAGAAGATAAAGCTGCACAGGTTTTTAAAAGTATTGAAAATATTTTAAAAACATATGGAATAGTTAAAGATGCTCGTAAAAAAAGATATAGTCTTTTTTTTCTTCTTTCTTATAACAATAAAATAATAGCTGATCAGAATATAAAATTAGAAATCAATTTGCGAAATTTTGGCTCTAGATTTGAAGTTAAGCAATATCTTGGTATTCAGATGCAAGTTATGGTTCGTGAAGATATGGTAGCTAATAAGTTGGTAGCTATGCATGAACGAATTGGTAAAACTAATCGCGATATTTATGATGTTTGGTTTTTTTTGCAAAATAATTGGCCGATTAATAAAAAAATTATAGAACAAAGATCAAAAATAAAATATACAGATTTCTTACAAAAATGCATTGATGATTTGAATAAAATAAATGATAAAAATATTCTTTCTGGTATTGGTGAGCTTGTAAATGAAAATCAAAAAATATGGATTAAAAATAAATTAAAAAATGAAACTATATTTTTGCTTAGATTAGCATTAAATAATGAAGAATAAGAGTATTTGCTCAATAAGCATGGGTAACTAGAAAAAATCTAATTATGATAGATTAAAATTACTATTTATAAATAATTGACAAAAAGTGAAATATATTTATAATTTAAATTAATAGTTAGATTTAATTTTTAACTATATAATAAAACATAGGAGTTTTTATGAAAAAGTTTTTATCAATAGTAATGTTAGTTAGTTTGTTAACTAATGAAATTTCGGCAATTAATCTTGGTGATATAAGATTAAAAGCTACTGATTGTAGTAAAAATGCTTTAGAAGCAACTAAAACTTTAGTTAGTAACATAGGTAAAGATACTTGTAATTTTGTATCTGAGCACAAATATGGTGTTGCTGCTGCTGGACTAGGATTACTATCTATATGTGTTTATCGCTATCTATCACCTTGTATGGAAAAAGTACGTCAAGCTGAAATAGCTCGTCAAGCTGAAATAGCTCGCGAACTTAAACTAAACTAATAATTATAATTATTAATTTATAAAAAAGAGGCACCATTAATTAATTTTAATGGTGCCTCTTTTATTTACGTTTAAATATTAAATTTGTTAAATAATTAGTAACTACTCAGCTATTACTTTAATATATGAATAATATATTAAATTAAAAAACTTGCCCTACGATTGTTTTACAATCTCCGGGGACACGGGCCCCTGGCGGGGTCTAAGCGCCTTTTTTTAAATTAAGAATCTGTAACTATTTAATGGTGACTTTTTTATTTATGTTTAAATATTAAAATTTATGTTGTGGTGGAGCTGACCGGAATCGAACCGGTGGCCTCATGAATGCCATTCATGCGCTCTACCAACTGAGCTACAGCCCCATACTAATATATTAAATCTTAATTATTAATTTTTATTGAGCTTTTATAAAAAGTTATTAAAATAAGATTAGTTAAAAATAATTGTAAATTATTATAACTAAAATGCAACCAACTTTAAAAAGCTTTTAATTTATGTTTATTATTTATATT
>CAXNIA010000012.1:0-8122 GCA_964202375.1 Candidatus Babeliales bacterium
ATAAGCTCTAATTGCACGATGCAAGGCTTCTAGTAACTGATTTCCAAATGGACCGTATTTTAATCTAACACAAGGCCCGTTTTTATCATCACACCGAATATTTTGACAAAAATAATCAGGACTTTTTGAAGCAAATTCATGACTATATGTATATTGAGGTAATACTTTTCCTACCCCATAATCAAAACCAAAAGATATCCAAAATTCTTTAGTCCTGAAATTTGATATCAAATGCTGTAATGTTGATTTTCCAGAAGAAGAAACCCCGTTTAAAATTACTACGCAACCTAATTTTTTAGGCTGCGTAAAATAATCTATTAAATAAAATGAACCAATAAAAAAAATGAACAAAATTAATACAAGCTTAAATTTCATTTTTATTGCTTACCCCGCCTATCCCTTTAAAATTAAATTAAACTAACCTTTTCTTTTAAAGCAATAATTTGTTTTTTAAGTTCTGCAGAAAGACCTTCTAGGTTTGTTTTTTTAAAATTTTCTAAGGCTTCATTAAAGTCTTTTGGCAAAGATTCTATTTTTAATTCGTTTAGTTTTTCTAGAGTTGCTTTATATAAATTTTCATTTATTTGATTTGCTGGTATTAATTTTTCATTTATCCCTGCTAAACCAGATATAGCAATAGCGCCAATTGCTAGGTATGGATTATGTAAATCTGGATTTCTAATCTCAACCCTTGCTCCAGCTTTTATTTCTTCTGCTGTTCCTTGAATCAGTGGTTGCCTGATCATAGCACTACGATTTCTTTGTCCCCAACATATTAATACTGGAGCTTCAAATCCAGGAACTAATCTATTGTAAGACTCCTGAGAAAAATTAGTCATTAATGACAAACTTTTAATATATTTTAAATTTCCAGCTATAAATTGCCTAGCAATCTCAGAAAGCCCATTATTTTCTGCAATATTTATATTTGCAAAAACATTTTGGTTATTAGATCTTAAGCTATAATGGATATGCATCCCGCTACCATTAAATTGTTTAAATGGTTTAGGTGTAAAAATAGCTTTTAAATTTAACTTACTTGCCGCTTTTTCTATAATATAACGAGTTAAAATAATATCATCGGCTATTTTTAAAGCATTATTATATCTTAATGATATTTCATACTGACCCGGACTTACTTCATGATGACATTTTTCTGGCTCTATTCCAACTTTAATTAATTTTTTTAAAATATTTTTTGGAAAATTTCTAATTTTAAAATCAGTTTCTAATGAAAAATAACCAGATTTATCTACTGGCTCTAAATTATTATTTACTAAATAAAATTCAAGCTCAGGACCACATAAAAATTCAGCATTAATATTATTTTTGATAGCATCTACAGATGATCTTAAAAATTTCCTAGAACAAGCATGAAATGGCTCATTGTTATCTATAAAAAGATCACAAAAGATATAATCTAATTTTTTAGTCTCTCTTAATGATTGTAAGTCAGCTTTTAATAGCAAATCACTTTTATTTATTGTTGTACAACCAGGTAAAGATGAACCATCTACTGTTGTTCCTTTTTTTAAAACATTTTCAATTTCATTTTCAGGTATTGTTAAGCCTCTTAGGTTGCCATCAAGATCTGTAAACAAACAGATTAACGGTTTTGTGAAACTATAGTTTGCTAAAAGTATTAAAGCTAAACAGATTGTTTTTTTCATTTTTAAGCTATCTCTTTATATTTAGGTTAAATTAATGTTTGAATTGTTTAACATATTAATTATTACTTTTTTAAAAACAAGTCTAACTTTTATATTATGATCTGCTGAAAAATTAATAGCTTTAACTTAAAACTTTTGTAACTACTCAGCTATTATTTAATTAATGTTTTTAAGTGTGATAAGTTTGCCCTACGATTGTTTCACAATCTCCGGGGACATGGGCCCCTGGCGGGGCCTAAACGCCCTTTTTAGAATAAGAATATTTGTAACTACTCAGCTATTACTTAATTATAATATACTGCTGCCCTACGATTGTTTCACAATCTCCGGGGACACTGTCCCGGCAGGGACTATTCGCTTTTTTTATATCTTTTTCATTATTTTTATAGCGCAATACCATAAGACTAAAAACAAAAACATATTTTTCTTATATAGTTAAGTAGTTACTTTTAGATTTCACGAATAAATGCTAAAATATATAAAACTACTTCTTGAAAAAAGCGAATAGTCCACGCCGGGACCATGTCCCCGGAGATTACGTAGTAATCGTAGGGCTTAAAAAACATTGGTAAAATTATAAAAAAGTCTTAAGTTGAGTAGTTACTATGAATTTATTAAATATAAGACAAAAAATAATAGATTTTCCTAATAATTCCGGAGTATATCTTTTCAAAGATAATCTTGGAAAAATAATATACATAGGTAAAGCAAAAAATTTAAAAAAACGCGTGACAAGCTATTTTGCAACTAGAGTAACTTTATGGACAGTGCAAATGTTACAACAAGAAGCTTTTGATGTGGATTTTTTTGTTACAAAAAGTGAGCATGCAGCTTTAATACTAGAAGCTGAATTAGTTAAAAAATATCAACCTAAATTTAATACTTTATTAAAAGATGGCCAACCTGCTTTATACTTATTATTTACTATTTATAAAAAGATCCCTGAGTTTAAAATAGTTAGGACAAGAAAAGAAGCCGGAGAGTACATAGGTCCATTTTTAAACGCTAAACATGTTCGAAATATCTATAATTTAATTAAAAAAAAATTTAGATTATTATTATGCAAAAGCAAAATTAAAACTGGTTGTTTAGATTATCATTTAGAAATTTGTGCTGGCAACTGTAAAGATGATTTTGAGCTAGACTCATATTTATTTAGACTTAATCTGGCTATTAAAGCCATTAAAGGTGACTTAAAAAATATTAATAAAATAATAGATGATCAAATTGCTAACGCAATAAAAAAAATGGCTTTTGAAGAAGCTCGGGAATTAAATCAATTTAAAAATAGCGTAATTTTTATTAAAGATATTATCGATGAAAAATTTAAAACTAATAATGTCTTGCCTGATTTAGCTTTTAAAACTAGCACTATGGCATCTCAAAACATATCGGCCAACGAAGCTGCTAAAGAAATTAAAAACATTCTTAATCTAGATTTACTACCAATTAAAATAGACTGTTTTGATATTTCTCATTTTCAAAGCAGAGAAATTGTCGGATCATGCATTAGATTTGTAAATTCAGTAGCTGAACCAAAATCATTTAGAAGATTTAAAATCAAAACGCTTATAGAGCAAAATGATTACGCAGCATTAGCTGAAATAGTACAGCGCCGATATAAAAATGGCGACTACCCGGATTTAATAATAATTGATGGTGGTATTGGGCAGTTAAATGCTGTTTTGCATCTTGTCGGCGATACGTCTATTGCTAGTTTGGCTAAAAGAGAAGAACTTTTATTTTTACCAAATTCAAATATTGGAATTAAAATTACAGCAAATACTCCCGGAGGTAAAACTATTTTAGCCTTAAGAGATTATGCTCATCATTTTGCAATCACTTACCATAGATTTAAAAGAGACAGATTAGCTTAATTTTTAAATACTCAACTATAACTTAATTAGTAACTACTTAGCTATTATTTAATTATAATATATTATCCTAAGATTGTTTTACAATCTCCGGGGATACTGTCTCGGCGGGGACTATTTACTTTTTTTATTTTTTTAAATGGTATGTATTAGCTAATTATAAGAGCTAATACTCGTATTTACTAAACTTTATTTTACAAAAACTGGGCTGAAATATAAAAAAATTATTTCTTAAGAAAAATGCTAATAGGGCCCGCCAAGGGCAACTATCACCGAAGATTAAGCAGCAATCATAAAGTTTTGTAAAAAGTCTAATTTATAAATTTGGATATTTTGTTTTACGGTCACTATATAGCTGAGTAGTTAAAAAATATTTTTCTTGAATTATTAGTTTTAATTTTAGTATGATTTTAAATAAAAAGGCTAATTTATAATGAATAACCAAAATAATGCGCAACATAATGCACAAGAAGATAAAATTTTAGATAAATACACTCAAAATCTAACAAAAATGGCTCAAAATGGTAAATTAGATCCAGTAATTGGACGTGATGAAGAAGTCAGAAGGGTAATTCAAATACTTTCAAGAAGAACCAAAAACAATCCTGTTTTAGTTGGTGACCCTGGTGTGGGTAAAACAGCTGTTGTAGAAGGAATCGCGCAAAGAATAATTAAAAACGATGTTCCTGAATCGTTAAAAAACTGCCAAATTTTTTCTTTAGATCTTGGATTATTATTAGCTGGAACAAAATATCAGGGTGAGTTTGAAGAAAGACTAAAAAATATACTAAAAGAAATAGAAGAATCGACAGAGCCAATTATACTTTTTATAGATGAAATGCATATGCTTGTAGGTGCTGGCAGCTCTGGTGGAGCAATGGATGCTTCTAACTTATTAAAGCCTGCTTTAGCTAGAGGTTTATTACGGTGCATAGGTGCGACTACTATCAAAGAATATAAAAAATATATAGAAAAAGACGCAGCCCTAGAAAGAAGGTTTCAAAAAGTTTTAATTGAAGAGCCAAGTATAGAAGATACTATTTCTATTTTACGGGGACTTAAAGAACGTTATGAGTTACATCACGGATTAAGAATTAAAGACCAAGCTTTAGTTAATGCCGCACAACTTTCTGCTAAATATATTACTGATAGATTTTTACCAGATAAAGCAATAGATCTAGTTGATGAAGCAGCTTCTATGTTAAAAATGGCCATAGATTCAAAACCAGAAGAGCTTGATAATTTAGAACGTAAAATGCGTCAACTTGAAATAGAAAAGGTTGCTTTACAAAAAGAAAAGGATGATCAAGCTGCTAAAAATAGATTAATAGCTTTAGAAAAAGAACTACAAGACATCAAAGAACAACACCAAAACCTAATGACAAAATGGCGAGCAGAAAAAGCTCCTTTAGAAAATATTGGTAAAATAAAAGAAAAAATAGAACAAGCTAATCACCAATACCAGATCGCTGAACAAGCTGGTAATTTTGCTAAAGCATCAGAAATAAAATACGGAACATTAGTAAAACTAGAGCAACAACTTAAAGAAGAACAAAATAAACTTAAAAATTTAAACAGTGTTTTAATCAAAGAAGCTGTTGATGAACATGATATAGCACAAGTTTTAGCTCGTTGGACTAAAATTCCTGTAGAAAAACTTACACAAAGTGAAAAGGATAAGCTTTTAAATATGGCTGAACTTTTAAAAAAAAGAATAATAGGCCAAGAGGAAGCTATTCAAAAAGTTTCTGAAGCTATTCAAATGCATCGTGCCGGACTTACTGACCCAAACAAACCAATAGGAACATTTTTATTTTTAGGGCCAACAGGAGTTGGAAAAACAGAAGTTGCCAAAACATTAGCTGATTTTCTTTTTAATAATCAAGATAAATTAGTTAAAATTGACATGTCTGAATATATGGAAAAACACGCTGTAGCAAGATTGATAGGTTCTCCTCCTGGTTATATCGGCTATGAAGAAGGTGGTCAACTTACTGAACAAGTTAGAAGAAACCCCTATAGTGTTATTTTATTTGATGAAATAGAAAAAGCACATCAAGATGTCTATAATATTTTTTTACAAATTCTTGATGAAGGTCGACTAACTGATGGACAAGGAAGAACAATATCATTTAAAAATACAATTATAATTATGACTTCAAACATTGGAGCTGATATTATTTTAAAAGCACCAATCCTAGATGAAAAAATAAAAATAGAAATAGAATCTTTGTTACAAAAATTTTTTAAACCAGAATTTTTAAACAGAATAGATTCAATAGTTTTTTTTAGAAAATTAAATGAAAAAGATGTTCGAGAAATAGCTGCTATAATGTTTATTCAAATAGAAAAGCGTATTTTAGAAAAAGGATTTGAGATAAAAATTTCTGATTCAGCTTTAATGCAAATAGCTAACTTAGGTTATGAACCTGAATTTGGAGCAAGACCTTTAAAAAGAGCAATCCAAAATTATTTAACTGTTCCATTATCAAGACATATTTTAGAATATCCTGAAAAAAAACAAATTAATATCGACTTTAAAGATGAAAAATTCTTGCTTATATAGTTGATTTTTTAAACTTTTTAATTAAATATTGCTTTTTTGAATTTAAATATTATAGAATGATTACATAGTTAATTTTATTAATTTTTTATAGGAAATATGATAATGAAAAATTGTTGTTGTAAAAATTGTCAATGCAAAAGTAGTTCATGTAATGATTCAGGTTGGAAAGATATTAAACTGGGTGTAAAAAAAATGGCCCATAAGACTGTAGAAGCGGTTGAAGGAGTTGTTTCAAGTTTGACTTCAACTAAGAAAGCTGCTCCAGCTAAGAAAGCTGCTCCTGCTAAGAAAGCTGCTCCTGCTAAGAAAGCTGCTCCAGCTAAGAAAAAATAATTTAAATTATATTAGATCTCTTTTGAAACTTATGAATAATACGATCTTTAATATAATAATTAGATAAATGTTGGTATTATTTTTTTAAAAAAACGTATTGGCCCCGTCGGGCCAGTGTTTCTGGAGATTGCATATAATGCAATCGTAGGGTTTTGTAAAAAGTTCATTTAATCAAGGGGATTTGGATTAAAACTTATTAAAGATTTAAAATTATATTTTAAAGTTATGTCTTTAAAATTATTTATTATATTAATAATATCATCTGTTTTTATATAGATATATTCTTTAAAAATCCCCTCTATTTTTTCTACAGATGGCTTTAAAGGTCCAAATATTTTCGTATTATTATTATTTTGAAATTGCTGTGCTATTAAGACAGCTTCTTGATTAGCTATTATTTGATTTTTGTTTTTGATCTCTATTCTAATAAATCTACAAATAGGCGGGTATAAAACTTCTTTTCTTGTTTCAATCTCTTTTTCTAAAAAATTTAAATATTTGTTTTCATCTAAAAAATCAAAAATAGGATGGCTATTCATCGCCTGGATAATTACAGAACTTTCTTTAAGCTCTCGACCAGCCCTACCTGAAACCTGTAGTAATTGCTGTAATGTTTTTTCTTGAGCATTATATTGAGGCAAATTAAGATTAAGATCAGCCCATAAAACACCTACTAAAGAAACATTTGGAAAATGTAGCCCTTTAGCGATGGTTTGAGTTCCTATCAAAATATCTATTGTATTATTAGCCATGTTTTCAGTTATTTCTAACCATTTTTTCTTACTTTTTGTAATATCAAGATCAGCTCTTGCTACATTTGCGCTAGGAAACATTTTTTTAATTATCTGAACTAATTGTTGTGTGCCTATACCTTTATGTAAAAAGTTTACCTCATTTTGGCATTGATTACATTTTGAGATTATTTTTTTAGAATAATTACAATAATGGCATCTCATTATAAGGTCTTCATGAGGTGTAAGGCTAACCGAGCAGGACTTGCAGATAGGTATTTCTTGGCAGTTTTCACATCTTAGAAAAAAACTATAACCTCTTCTATTTAAAAAGATTAAAGTTTGTTCTTTTTTTATTAATCTTTCTTTAATCTCTTTTTCTAAATTAGATGTGATCCAAAAATTAGTTCTTTTTTTATCATATTTAAAATAAACTAATTTTATATTTGGTTTTCCGCCGCCAAATCTTGCTCTTAACTCAAAAATGGGCCAATTATTTTTTTTAAAAAGATAATAGGTATTTACAGTTGGAGTAGCAGAGCCTAACACTATTGGTATCTTGTAATTCTGGGCTCTAATCATCAAACAATCACGACTATTAAAGTGAGGGCTGTTTTTTTCTTGATATCCGGTTTCATGCTCTTCATCTACTATTATTAAACCCAGATTTGAAACTGGTAAGATAGTTGGCAACTGCACACCTAATATAATTACGCCTTTATTAGAGTTTAAAGCTTGCCATAATTTTTTTCTTTCTGTTGGCGTAATTCCACTATGTAAACAAAAAACATAATCTTTAAAATGTTTTTTTAATTCAGCTAAACATTGAGTAGCTATAGTGATTTCTGGTGAAATAATTATCACAGAAAGATTTTTTATTAAAGCCTGATAAATTAAATATTTATAAATAGCTGTTTTTCCAGAACCAGTTACACCATAAATCAAGCT
>CAXNIA010000013.1:0-8069 GCA_964202375.1 Candidatus Babeliales bacterium
TAATTTGCTATTTCTTAAAAAAAAGTGAATAGTCCCCACCGGGACAGTGTACCCGGAGATTGTGAAACAATCGCAGGGCTCTAAAAAATGTAAATAAAATTATAAAAAAGTCTTAAGTTGACGCCATTGAGGCCCCGCCAGGGGCCCACGTCCCGGGAGCTTACAGAGTAAGCGCAGGGCGAAATTATAATATTTAAAAAATTAATATATTATTCATTAAGCAAAAGATTAGACAATTTATAAATCGCTTATTAATATTAGCGTAAGAATATTTAAAATATCTTTAAAATTAGATTACCTGTTTGACAAGTAATACTTGATTAGACATAATTAAGTTAAATATTCATAAATTATATTAATTTTAAGGCAAAGAAATGGCAACCAGTAAATCCGGTGGTTCTACTCAAAACGGTCGTGATAGTCACAGTAAAAGATTAGGTATCAAACTTTTTGATGGTCAGCATGTTACTGGCGGAGAAATAATTGTGCGTCAAAGAGGCACAAAAGTAAATCCAGGCGCTAATGTAGGCCGTGGAGGCGATGATACATTATTTGCTACATCTGAAGGTTTTGTTAAGTTTCATCATGGCTCAAAAGGTCGTAAATTTGTTTCAATCCTTGAATCACTATAATTAATTAAGTTTAATTTTAATAATTTAACCAAAAAAGCAGGAGTGGTAATGCTAAAAGCAATTAATTTTATGCGTTATAAAGAATTATGTTTGTCTTTATTTTTAGTATTAATTATAGCTACAGGCTTTACTTACTGGTTAAAAAATGGTTTTAATTATAGTGTAGATTTTACTGGTGGAACTCAATTACAGCTTAAATTTGAAAAGCCGGTAGATGGCGAACAAATAAAAAATCTTTTAAAAGATGCTGGCTGGAAAAGTGTTGATATCAGAGTTTTTAGCTCTAATCATATTTTAGTTAGACTACAAAGTGAAGTAGACTTAAAAACTTTACAGAAACAAATCTCTGAGTTTTTAACTAGTAAGATCTCAAATAAATTAACTATTGAAAAAATAGATTCAGTAAGTCCAAAAGTAGGCAAACTTTTAAGATCTAATTCTATCAAAGCAATTTTTATAGCTTTAGTTTTAATGCTGCTTTATATTACAATTCGTTTTAAAAGTTCATATGCTTTAGGCGCTGTATTAGCTTTAGTCCATGACACTTTAATAATAGTTTTTTTCTTTCTTTTAACAGGAATGGAAATCTCTGCAGATGTTATAGCTGCTATTATAATGGTCCTAGGTTATTCTATTAATGATACTATAGTTATTTTTAGTAGAATAAGAGAAAATATTGTTATTTTAAAAGACAAGCCGATGCTTGAAATAGTTAATATAAGTTTAAACCAAACATTGCGTAGAACTTTATTAACTAGTTTTTCAACAGCTTTAGTTGTTATGTCTCTTATAATGCTTGGGGGAGAAACACTTAGAGGTCTTTCTTTTGTACTGCTTATAGGAATAATTTTTGGAACTTATTCGTCAATTTTTATAGCTAGTCCTATCATGTTGATGTTTAGTCGCTTATAAGTATTTGCTCAATAACTTTATGTTACAAACTAGGTTAAAATATAGAAATAATTACTTCTTAAAAAAGCGTATAGTCCCCGCTGGGACGATGTCCCCGGAGCTTACAAATTAAGCGTAGGGCTAAAACTATAAATAAAACAAATATTTATAGTTTTTTATAGTTGCCTATGTTTATTGAGCAAATATGCTTATAATATTAAATAATTATTTAATATTATTTAAACGTATCGTTATTGTTATTATCTTTTTTATTTTTGATCTGGTGGTAAATTTAATCCACACAGGAGATTCGTGCATGAAAATTGTTCAACAATTAAAGGCGATGTCTTACGCAGAGCTTGATTTACTTGCTCGTAAGGTAGGCATTGTAGGTGCAACTTTAATGTCGAAAGACGAGCTTGTTAGTCGCATAGAGTATGCCCAAGAGCATCCTGATGAAGAAATTGAAATTACAGGAGTACTTGAAAAACTTCCAGATGGATTTGGTTTTTTAAGATCTGCCAGATTTGATTATGTATCAAGTCCTGATGACGTTTATGTTTCACCTTCACAAATTAGACGTTTTAATTTAAGAACTGGTGATACCATAAAAGGAACTATTAGAAAACCGCGAGATAATGAAAAATATTTTGCATTATTAAAAATAGATACTGTAAACGATATAGAAGCTACAGAATCTTTTGATCGCCCATTTTTTGAGAGATTGTCACCATTATATCCTGATAAAAAATTCAACATAGAATTTAACCCAACAGTCATCTCCACAAGAGTGATGGATATGTTTACGCCTATCGGTAAAGGTCAGCGTGGACTAATAGTTGCACCACCTAAAACTGGTAAAACTATGTTATTAAAAGATATAGCTTTAGCTTTGATAACAAATCACCCTGAAATTTATCTGATAGTATTACACATTGATGAAAGACCAGAAGAAGTAGCTGATATGCGTCGAATGGTAAAAGGTCAAAATGTTGAAATTATTAGTTCAACTTTTGATGAATCAGCTGCCAGACATGTTCAAGTTGCTGATATAGTTTTAGAAAAAGCAAAAAGATTAGTAGAATGCAAAAAAGATGTTGTTATTTTATTAGACTCTATTACTCGTCTAGCAAGAGCTTACAATACTACCGCTCCAGCTTCTGGTAAAATATTAACTGGTGGGATAGATGCTAATGCTTTACAAAAACCTAAAAGATTTTTTGGTGCAGCAAGAAATACAGAAGAAGGTGGCTCTTTAACTATTATAGCATCAGCTTTAGTAGAAACTGGCTCTAAAATGGATGAAGTTATTTACGAAGAGTTTAAGGGTACAGGTAATATGGAAATGCATATGACCCGTAAACTTGCTAATAAAAGAATTTTCCCAGCCTTTGATTTATTAATTTCTGGAACACGTCGTGATGATTTACTGCTTCCTGAAATAGAATTAAATAAAATTTGGGTTACTCAAAAGTTTTTAAGCAGTATTAATTCGCAAGAGGGTATGGAATTCTTAATAGATAAACTAAAAAAATTCAAAACAAATCAAGAATTTTTAGATTCTATAAATAAAAAAAGCCCTTCTGAGTCACAATAATTAATAATTATTTGTAACTACTCAGCTATTACTTAAGTATTTGCTCAATATTTTTAGGTAACTATAAAAAATTATAAATATTTGTTTAATTTATATATATTGCCCTACGATTACTACGTAATCTCCGGGGACATTGGCCCGGCGGGGCCTATTCGCTTTTAGAAGAGAATTCCATAACCACTAAACTATATAAAAAATTATAAATTATAGTGTTTGATATTATTAGTAGTAAATTAAAAAATAAAAAGAAGCGTATAGAACCCGCCGGGCCCTTGTCCCCGGAGATTGTGAAACAATCGTAGGGCAAGCAACTAATAATAATTCTTATTTAAAAAAGAGCGTTTAGTCCCCGCCGGGACCTTGTCCCCAGAGATTGTGAAATAATCGTAGGGTGTTTTAAGAAGTCTATTTAAGTAATATCTAAGTAGTTACTATATTTTGACTAATCTATAATTAATTTATTGGCAGTTTTGCTAAAATTTTCCCAACTATTTTTTTTGCTTTGTTCAAAAACATTATAAATATTATATTTAGTTGGTGTTAATTCTTTTAAACCAGCTTCTTTCCATAAAATAGGCGTTGCTACAGGTGCAAAATCTTTAGCCCTTAAACTATAAGGTGCAACTACTGTTTGACCATGATTGTTTCTTAAAGTATCTATAAAAACTTTATCTTCTCTTTTTTCTTTTCTGATATTTAAAGTTATTTTTTCAGGTAATTCTAAGCTTGCCTCTAATGCTATTTTTTCAGCAAAAAGTTTAACTTCTTTGTTTGAATAAATTTGCTTTATAGGAACTACTATGTGTAAGCCACGGCTTCCTGTAGTCATAACAAAACTTATAATATTTTTTTTATCAAGTATTTTATTTATTAGTAATGCCACTTCCTGAACTTTACTAAAATCATTATTTAGGCTTGGATCTAAATCAAATACTATTCGATCAGGACTGCTAGGTTTTAAAGATGTGCTAAGTGAAATGTGATTAGTTATTGAATAATAATTAGCAACAAATGCAAAAATTTTAAGATTATTAATAACAGCATATGAAATAGCTTGCCCATCTTCTTTTTTTGTATTAAATCTTTTGATCCATTTAGGAAAGTACTCAGGACAATTTTTATGCCAAAATCCTTCTTTTGTTATCCCTTCAGGAAATCTTTGCATAGTTAGCAAATGATTTTTAGTTAAAAAAAACATCTTTTCTGCTATTTTATAATAATATTCTATAATCATTAACTTAGTAATATTATCTTTAGGAAATAAAATTTTATCTGGATGACTGACTATCAATTCTTTTGACATAAAAATCTCCTAAAGTTACTTTTAATATAAAATATATTTAAATTGTGTTTTAATAATTAGAAAAAAATCAACAAAATAAAAAGAAACAAGATGATTAATAAGATTAGAGGTACTCAAGATTTTTTAGATACAACTAGTTTTAAACATTTAATTAAAACCATCGAAGACCATTTAAAGCTTTATAATTATCATTTTATAATGACACCTATTTTAGAGTCTATAGACCTTTTTCAAAGATCTCTTGGTACATCTACAGATGTTGTCAGTAAAGAAATGTATTTAGCCTATAATCCTCAAGCTACAGAAAAAGCTTGCCTAAGACCTGAAGGCACTGCTGGCATAGCCAGAGCATTTATAGAAAATGGCATACAAGTTTTACCATGGAAAGTTTATACATTTGGCCCGATGTTTAGATATGAAAGACCTCAGAAAGGTAGGTTCAGACAGTTTCATCAGGTAAGTATCGAAGCCATAGGTGCAGCATCATTTAATTATGATGTAGAACTGATCAACATGCTTTATGATCTTTTTATTAGAAAATTAAATTTAAATAATTCTGTTTTATTATTAAACTATCTAGGCAGCAAAGATGATAGACTTTTACATAGAGAAGCATTAGTAGAATATTTACTTAAAAATCAAAGCTTAATTTGTAACACCTGTTTAGACAGAACTCAAAAAAATCCTTTACGAGTATTTGATTGCAAAAATGAAGCTTGTCAGCAAATTTATAAAGATGCTCCATTAATAACAAATTATCTTTCTGAATTATCTAAATATGAATGGCAAGAAGTTCAAAACAATTTAAATTTATTATCAGTTAATTTTATTCATGAGCCTCGTTTAGTTAGAGGCTTAGATTATTATAATAAAACAGTATTTGAATTTGTTAGCACAGATCTTGGTGCACAAGCTACTTATTGTGGTGGTGGACGTTATGACGGGCTAATTTCAGAACTTAAACCAAACGATTTCCAGCCAGCCTTAGGAGCAGGAATAGGTATAGAAAGACTTTTAATGTTAATTGAGCCGCCTGTCATAAAAAATGATTTAATTATTGTTTTACCATTGTCTCAAGCTCAACATGCGTTAGCTTTAATGTTTACTGATGAGCTTAGAGCTAAAAATTTAAACTGTGAGATCTTTTTTGATGGTAGCTCTATAAAAAGTATGATGCGCAAAGCTGATAAATCTGGGGCTGTTTTTGCTATAATTTTTGGTGATGACGAGCAAGCTACGCAAACTGTTACTATTAAAAATTTATTTAATAGTAACAGTATTAAGTTATTACAAAATGATGGTATTAATTTTTTAATTAATAATTTAAAATAAAATAATAAGAACTAAATAATTACTGTTTAATTAATTTGTAAAATATAAAAAAATATTATCTAATTGATGAAGTATCTAATTAATGAAATATTGTATTTTATTGGTTTTTGATATTTTTCAGTTCTTAACCGTCTAATAAAAAATTAAAATTTTTATTAATATCAATATAAAAACGTAAAAAAACTTTAACAACGTCTTTAAAAATTAATAAAAATTTTGATTTTAAATTCGTGATTAAACTAAAATCGTAAATTATGATATTTTATTTAAATATTTTAAAGATAATCTAATTTTATTCAAAAATAAACTTTTTTTAAGATTTTAGTGATAAAAAACAGATTAATCAAACAAATTTTTTATCACTAAAATTTTAAAAAATGCTCAAAAGTTACAAAAAACTATTGAAACTACTATAGATATTAAAACTATTATAGACAGTGCCTGCATCCATCAGTTGCCATCAATACCGGCATAGAATAACACAACCAACACTCCGTAGCTTTTACATTAACAATACATGATGTAATTAATATTAAAAACAAAAATATTTTTTTCATTTTTTTCTTTCTTTAAATAATTCAACTTATACTAATATCATGATACATCATTATCATTATCAGCAGCAATACTTTTATGATTTTTGGTAAAAAAGCGCCATTGTAACATATTTTTTAATTTTATTTATTCATATTTAGCAATTTATTTTTACCTAAAAGATGTCTACCCTAAAAGCAACTGAGAAGATCGAAAATACTAAAAATGCTACTTGACAAATTTGTTGTCATGTCAAAAAGTAGTAAGTTAAGTTTGCAACTTCTCTGTCTTGCTTTATCTTAGTTTTTTTACTTAAGTTGACGCTATTGGGTCCATGCCCCGAAGCTGACATGTATAGAGCATAGGACCAGTAGAAAATACAAGTATTTAGTAAATAATTCTTATCTAAAAAAGGCGCTTAGGCCCCGCCAGGGGCCCATGTCCCCGGAGCTTACAAAGTAAGCGCAGGGCAATATATTATAATTAAGCAGTAGCTAAGTAGTTACAACCAACTAAAAATAAAGTTACGCACAAATTAATAAATACACTTTTAACTACAAATTATGACATTTTTTTTACCGTTGCTATATAATATTTAATCAAATCTAAAACTAAAAGAGTTCAAAATGTCGCACTTCAAAATTAATTTTAGCCTAAAAATATTTTCGTTATTATTTTTGATGCTCTCTATTAATTGCTCTAATATCAAGCCAAAATTATCAGCTTCTTTTAGACGTACTGATAGGTATGGCTTTACAAGCTTATATAAAGTTTCAGCTGTACCTCTTTTTAATCTTTGCGAACTGGACGATTTTCAGTTAATGAAAATAAGTTTACATCTTGCTAGTGACGCTAATGTTAATAAACGAAATCAAGACTGGGAGAGAGAAACTCCTATTTTTGGTGCTGTTAAATTTAAAAACGATCTTATTGTTAAATTTCTTTTATCACAAAATGCTGATCCACGCATAAGAAATGTTAACGGCCAATCTGCTATAGAGCTAGCACAAGAAATACTAGAAGAAGAACCCCATGATAAGGCTATTTTAGAAATATGTCATACTTTTGAGCGTGTTTTACCAAAACTACAGCTTGAAGATGAGTTTCAAGACATGCTAGATGAAAAATCTTTTCCAGAATTTGAACATGAAATAAAAGTTAATAGCACTTTAAAAACAATGCTTCCAGAAACAACAATTGAAAGATTTAAAAAAGAAAGACTTAATCATGAAAGCAGAAGAGGTTATGATTCAGACATTAGTAGTGAAGAGAGCTCTGACGTTGATGTAACTTACTTCAATAATGGGAAGAAAGCAAAAAGAGAGAATATACAAGCCAGATTAGAACAGATTAGAGAAAAGCTTGCAATTTTACCAGCAGATAACCCATAAAATACTGTAACTACTCAGTTATTACTTAATTAATATTTTTTTAGAGCCCTACGATTGTTTCACAATCTCCGGGTACACTGGCCCAGCGGGGACTATTCGCTTTTTTTTTAGAATTAATTTCTTGTAACTACTCAACTATTACTTAATTATAATATACTGTTTTGTACTTACTTTCTAAGCTCAAACAACATGAGGTCCCTGCCTAATAGCGTCAACTTAAGAAAAAAAACTAAAGATGAAACAAGCCCAAGAAACTATAAATCTAACTTGTCACTTCTTAAAAAAAGCAAATAGACCCCGCCAGAGGCCCCTGTCCCCGGAAGATTACGTAGTAATCGTAGGGTAGTATATTATTAATTAATAGCTAAGCAGTTACAAATATTTAGTAA